>NZ_JBWKNO010000022.1:0-96538 GCF_059415605.1 Rhodoferax sp. GW821-FHT10B06
GGGCTACCTCGCTGGAAACGGGTGACCCTATTTTATTTTTGAAGCTGCCATGCGTGAAGCGTTTTCACACAGCCTCGGCCCGTTGCTGACTTTGCCAGCACCCCAAAGCAGTCGCTAACGAAACAGCAGCGAAGCAATCAAAAGCCCGAAAGCAATTGTTGAGAGCGTCGTCATGGCTATTACGCTTCTTACCGACCACCGGAAGGGAATCAAGGCAAGCGCGCCTGCTACCGCAACCGTAGCTGCGCCCTGGAGTTGGGCAGTAACGCCAGTTACGCAACTGGATGAACTACGCCCTCGATAACAGTATTCGGAACCAATCACCGCATGAATCCCTGCTGCAAATGCAACTATCGCAAGGGTGAATACCAGCCACGGTAGGGCACGGTCAACCCAATCTCGGCGAGGCGAAGATTCCAGCAGAGTAATTTCTGCCTCCAGCCGGTTAAAGAACCTATGCAACCGCGGTTTCGGGCTTCTCATTGCGTTTTGTGAATGTCCGTAAATGGCCGATAGTACCTGCTCACCAAACGCCTGCCAACGGCAGCAATCAGCCTGAAGTGGCTGTCGGCAGGGACGGCTTTGCAGATTGCCGCCATTTGTACGGGCAAACCCTAGCTGTGGAGGTTCACAGCTAGCACGTTCGTGCCGCGTCTTCCACAATCAGCGGATAAATGAGGAGACCGCGTATGACAACTGCCAAACCGCCGCGCGCGGCATCAGGCATCTCTGGCATCTTTGGGCCCGCCATTGCGCTGATGAAGCGCGGGCGCTATCCCTACAAATTTGCCATTCTGGGCTTTGGCGGCGCGGTGGCGATATTGTTTTTGCTGGTCAGTTTGCTGGTCAGTTTGTTGGCCTCGGTCAACGTGGCGCAACGGGAGCTCAGTGGCTTGGAACTGGTCAAGCCGAGTCTGCGCTTTATTCAACTGGTACAGCAGCACCGCGGGTTGACATCGGCGGTACTGGCCGGCAATGATGCGCTGAAAGAAAAAGCGGTGGCCAAAGAAGCGGAAATAGCCGAGGTCATCCAGCGCGTGGACACCACGCTGGCCGTGGTCGGCATGTCGCCCAAAATGGTGGACGATTGGGCCGCCATCAAGAAGAGTTGGAAGTCATTGGCCGAAGACTGGTCCGATCTGGCGCGCACGGCCAATTTGCAGGCCTATGACGAACTGGTCAAGCTGTCGCTGAAGTTTGTCTATGCCGCGGGTGATGCCAGCGGTTTGGCCACTGACCCATCGCTGGACTCCTTTTACCTGGTGGGCATATTGGTCTACAACATGCCCGACTTGATCGAATTGCTGGGTCAGGTGGGCGATGCTGGCGCAGATAGCTATGCCCGCAAATCAGTGTCGGAAGACCAACGCGCGGTATTTGCCGGTCAGAGTGGTGTAATCCGGCGCATCGCGTCCGAGCTCGGTGTCAGTCTGGAGCGCTCGGCCAGCTACAACGATGCCATCAAGGGCACGTTGTCGCAGTTTCAACCCAAGTTCCTGACGGGCGTCAACGAGGTGGTGGTCGCCATTGACGGCGAATTCGTCACGGGCCGACTGGCGCAACCGCCGCAGTTCATAGCCGGCAAGATTGTCAAGGTCATCGATTTGGGCTATGAGGAGTTGTTTGGCGAACTGCTGCCCACGACGCAGAAACTGATTGATGCACGGCGGGCCAAGCTGCAAAAGCAGGTGTACATCAGCCTGGGCACGGCCCTGGTGCTGTTGGCGATTTCCGTCTACCTGTTCATAGCGGCCTATCTGGCCATCATGGCCGACCTGGCGGGGCTGTCATCCACCGCCAAGCGCATTGCCGAAGGTGACCTGGCGGCGCGGGTGGACATCACGTCCGAGGATGAGTTGGCCGTGGTCGGCGAGGGCTTTAATGCAATGGCCGATTCGATTGATTCGCTGATAGGCAAACTGACCCTGGCACAGGAGAGTCTGATCCAAGCAGAAAAAATGGCCTCCATTGGTCAACTGGCCGCCGGTGTCGCCCATGAAATCAACAACCCGATTGGCTACATATTCTCCAATTTCGGAACATTGGAGAAATATCTGGCCGAGCTGTTCCTGATGCTTGAGGCCTATGAGACGGCGGAGACCAAATACTCAGACCCACATACGTTGTCGCAGATTGTGGCGCTCAAGAAGAAGATGGAGTTGGAGTTTCTCAAAGAGGACATTCCGACCCTGATGACCGAGTCGAAGGACGGCATCGTTCGGGTGCGCAAGATTGTGCAGGACCTAAAGGACTTCTCGCACGTGGACGCAACCTCCGACTGGCAGTTCAGCAACCTGAACCAGGGAATTGACTCCACGCTCAATGTGGTCAACAGCGAAATCAAATACAAGGCCGATGTCGTGAAGGACTACGCAGAGCTTCCACAGGTGCAGTGCATGTCCTCGCAGATCAACCAGGTGGTGATGAATCTGGTGGTCAATGCGGCGCATGCCATTGGGAGCGAGCGCGGAACAATTACGATTCGGACCGGTATTGAAGATGGCAATGCCTGGTTTTCGGTGACCGACACCGGTGCCGGCATTCCTAAGGATATATTGCCGCGTATCTTTGATCCGTTCTACACGACCAAGCCGATCGGCAAGGGCACCGGCCTGGGCCTGTCACTGTCCTACGGCATCATTCAAAAGCACCACGGCTCCATCGATGTACAAACCGAGCTTGGCAAAGGCACGACGTTTCGTGTCACCCTGCCGGTGAGCCAGGCAAATGCCGCGCAAACCGAGCCACTGTCATGATTCATTGCTTGAACCCTGGCGTAAGACCTAGAAGGAAATCGCTCTAATGGGGGCGGCGTAAAACTTGGACTGGTTTATGCCGTTATTCCGAGGCTCGCGCGGTATTCGATGGGACTGAGTGAGCCAAGGGAGATCTTGATGCGCTTTTCGTTATACCAGCGGATATAAGAGTCAACGATCTGGATGAATGGGGGTGCGGACGAAAACTTGGACTGGTTTTATGCCGCTAGCCCGAGGCTCACCCGGTATTCAATGGGGCTGAGAGAGCCAAGGGAGATCTTGATCCGCTTCTCGTTGTACCAGCGGATGTACGAGTCGACCGCTTCGATGAACTGCTCGATGGTGACGCTCTTCCAGTCCCGAGGATAGAACAACTCGTTTTTCAACCGCCCGAAGAACCCCTCGCAGGCTGCGTTGTCAGGTGAGCAGGCCTTGCGAGACATCGAGCGAGTAAGGTTTGCGTCGCTCATTCTTGGTAGCCAGCCTAGCCAGCGGTAGTGGCCACCACGATCGGAGTGAACAACTGGCCTGTCGGTGGTTTGCACAACCGTCTCGATGGCAGCATCCAGCATCGTGTTGACCAGTTCAGCGTCCGGGCTTGTGCCAATGGTCCAGCTCACCACCATTCCATCGAAACAATCGATGATGGGTGACAGGTACACCTTGCCCGCAGGGATCTGGAACTCCGTGATGTCCGTTAGCCACTTCTCATTGGGTGCCGCGCGGCCTGGAAGTCACGGTTGATGATGTTCGCAGGCGCTGGACTGATCTCACCGAGGTAGGACGCGTACCTGCGCCGCTTGGGCTTTGCTACAACCAGGCTTTCCTGCTTCATCAATCTCTGCACCACCTTCTCAGAGATAGGGCCTTGTTGCCTGGCTAGCGAGGCATGCATCCTGCGGTAGCCGTAGCAGCGGTGGTTCGACTCGAAGATCTCGGTGATGGACTGCCGCACCTGAAGGTACTTGTCGCCCACTGCGGCGCGCGCTCGATGGTAGAAGTAGGAGCTACGCGCAAGAGCCAACTGTGCAAGGAGCTCTGGCAGACCATAGTGCTCCTTAAGGGCGTCAATCAGCAGTGTTTTCTCCCGGTTGGACAGGAACTGCAGATCGACGCCCAGGCCTTTTTTTAGCAGTTCATTGGCCTTGTTCAAGAGGTCCTGCTCAAGCCGCAGTTGCCGGACTTCGCGGCGCAGAACCTCAACCTGGCGCTCAAGCTCTTCGCGCTCTCGCTCCTGCGGGGATTGATTGGTGTGTTTCATGGATGCGGGTGCCTCACGTCCCAGAAGCTGGTTCTTCCAGTTGTACAACGTTGGCCGGGACACACCGAGCTTGTCGGCCACCGCCTGCGCACTTTCTTGCCGAGTGCAAAGCTCCATTACTCCGGCATGTTTCAAGCTCTCGGAATATCTCCGTTGGCCCACACTACCAACGACAGCCGCCCAGGTCTCAGGAAGGGCCTCACGAACCCACTTGCTAAGCGTTCCACGCCCGGGGTAGCCCAAAGCCCTCATGGTGGCCGCGATGCATTGATCGTGGGTGAGGTAGTGCTCGATAGCAGCAGCTTTCTGCACCTGCGAGAACGTCGGTTCCCGACGTGCATAACCCACCGGCAGGTCGAGCCGCTGCTGGTACTCGCGGTACCACCCCTTCAGTGCATTCTTGGTTGGGTAACCCAATTGACGGATGGTCGGACTGGTGCGTTTACCGAGCTTGATGTAGAGCTCAACTGCTCGGATTCGCTCTTCGTAGGAGTACATGAACTACTTTCAGGTAGTCCAAGTTTTTATCCGCACCCCCAGCTGGTCAGTTTTGGATCGGCACTAACACTAAGCATGGCTAAAAATCCCCTAGCTCTCTCTGGGGCTAACTCATCTGCCGCACACCTATGTCAACGCTTAGCAACATAACTGGTTGGATTTTTGCAAGCGTGCGTGGCTACAAACGACATAAATCCCTATAAATATATCAACTAATGCGAATGCGCAATCAAAGACATGCCATAGCTATCGACGCTATGACCCCGAAAATAGCCAACCGATATGTGTCCTTGCCCAGGAGTGCTCACCACACTCTATTAATGCCGGCACAATCCTCTCAGAGATTTGAGCCTTATCAATACCCTGGGCGGTTCAGTACGGAAATTACCATGATTGCACCAACGCCCGCGTAGAGCATACGATAGCGTGCTTGCAGTCGGCGCACACTCTCGAAGGTGAGGCCTTCACGCATCGCTCGCAGCGACCAGTAGAAATGCAGCGGGTAGAGCGCAGCGACAATGGCGAGAGCGTGTGGTAGGGCCCCTTTGACGGATAACAGGATCAATAGCGCATCGGCTAACGTGAATAATGCGAATCCAGCGATGAAACTTCGTGCCTTGCCAAACTGAACCGCATTGGTTTTGATGTCATTGCGTAAATCCGCTTCGAAATCGCGAACCTCTTGGGTCAGATGCCCCGCACTGAATATGAGAGCGAAGAAGCAGCCAATTTCTAGGCTTCGTGCATCAAGGATCCCGAACGCAGAATAGCCTAGCAGAAAGTGCAGTAAGCCGCTGACCAGGTGAAGAAGTGAATTGAGGAGCGGCTTTCCTTTCAGATCAAAGGCGGGTGCCGAATAGAGCGCACTCGCGATCGCTATCATCAGTCCGAGAATCAGACTTACCGAGCCCAATTGCGCGAACAGTACCAGGCTGAGAAGCAGCAGGATCAATGCTAGCCAAGCTATCTCATTGCGGCGGATGCCACGATTCAGGAACACTCGCTCCACCCTGGAGGGATCCTTTAGATCACCGTTAACCCCAGACCAATCGTTGAGCAAAAAAACATGAGCGACCAGAAAACAATTTCCTGCAACCAGAAGCAAGAATGCCATCAGGCTTTGGCTGCTGAGGTGGGTGATCGAAAAGACGGCGCCAAGCAGGGGCGCCCCCTGAAGCACTAAGACCTCGTCGAATCGAATGCACGATAACAGACGCAGCAATCTGCGCGCACCTTGGGGGCGTTCCATCATGATCATTTCCGGGCAGCGGGGCTGCGCGCAATAGCTTCTTCACTCACACGACTTTCGCCTAGAAAGCCATGCCGCATGCTTTCACTGTACAAGCGCAACCAGATTGCATAGCCCAGGTCCTTTGACCAATAAAACCTGCGCACCGATGCGGTGAGATCGTTGTGATAGATCAAGGGCGGGTTCAGTCTCAAGCGGGAGAAGTCATTGTTGGACAGTTTTCGAAGCAGGTCCAGAACTTCGCCCGAGGATGGAAGCTGATCGTGGCTGCCCTCCAGGCGCTGCAACATCTGGGCGGCGTCCAGCCAGATGTCCTGCGCCGGGATGGCGGAATGGGAACGAGATGGCGGCACTTGCACGGCGCAGCCCGCAGCCTGCAGCTCGGCCTGACGCAGAACCGGGATCAGCGGTGACCTGCGGTAATAAACCCAGACGCGGTCCTGATCGATCGTCTGCCGGAGCGCAGCACACAGTGACCGGGCAGCGGGCGGGTCGGCTTGTGCCAGTAGCATGAGAACATGCATCTGGATCGCCACGTCGGCGGGATTCGGATCGGAACCAGGATCGATACATTGGTAATCGGTGCGTTGCCCGAGCCAGGTCTTGTACAGACCGTCGGCAGTACGATATTGCTTCAGTGTCGCGAGCGCAGTGGGTCGCAATGTTTGTGCGCCGGGAGCAATCCGCCAGACCAGGGCGGTGTCATCCGCATCCGGTGTGATGGCGCAACCGAGCGTGCCAATCGTCGGGGCGTCAGGCCGACCGTGATACCGGACCAGCCCATTGACCTCGATCTGGTTGCGCAGATGGGTACGTGCCCGCCCCAGGTTTCCTTCCAGTCCGGCCGGGATCGACTTTGCACTCAGGAGGTCGACCATCATCGCTGTGGCAAACGTGTTCATTTCCTGTTTTGGAGATTCAAAGCGCTCCAAACTGGTGTAGGAGGTGAGCCAGTACCCCTCGACTTGCTGTCGACTGCTGATAATCTCGGCCGCTATGCGGGCACTCTCGGTGAGGTCTGTGTTCCCAGCATCGTTGACGGGGAGGCTCGTCTTTTGTGGCAGCGTCGACGCTTCGCTTTCGATCGGAGTCTGTCCCGCCTCGACCCGAATCTCGTGAAGGCCGACCACTAGGTTTCTGGCATCGCCATTCGGCATGCGCTTCACCGTGGGGGCATCGAGGGCAAAGAAGCTGAACACATTTCGTCCGGCATGGAGACTGATGTGGAACACAATGGGCGTGTCGTTCTTGAAGCTACGTTCGTCACCAACAGGAACGCCGTTGTGCGCCAACATGACTCGCCTCTCTGAAGTCCAAAGGCTTGGACCTGGCAAAGCATCAAACTGCAGCTCCACGGCGCGTTCCTGCCGTGACCAAAGCCCGAACTCGATACCTTCCGCTTGTCCCTGCCCCACCCATAGGAAACTGCCTTCGGCCCCGCCAAAATTTTCAATCGGCCATGGTGTCTTGGGAGGCACGGGGTCGATTCCTACCTGGCCTTGCAGCGTTGTACCGACGGCAATCAAAGGCGCTGAAGGAGGCATTCCTGGGGTTTCAAATGCCCTCTCATCCGTCTGTGGCCTATCGGAGACGCTGAACAGACGCATGTGCTGCGTTATCAGGGGAATCGCCTTCAATCCAGGCTCTTGCGCCAGCCAACGCACTATCTTCCCGGTATAGAGAGTTGGAGCATCTAGGAATGACACGCCTTCATCGCGCTGAATCAACACATGGGTGACCTTCTCGGAATCGATCAAGTGACGCATCCTTACTGGATCGAAAGACGAGGTGCCCCAGGGAATCACTGCATTTGAATAGTGGGTTTCCGGTGAGAAGAGAGGATAGTCGGGCGCGGACTGGTCACCCACGAAAAGAACTCGCGACCCGGACGGCATCAAGGCTAGCACTTCCTCGAAGGGCTGATTGATCGCCGTCGCGGAAACTGGCGAGGCAATGGCTTCCACGGCATTGCGGACCTGGGCTCCAATCGGCTGGTACACAGAATATAAAATGACGATCGCAAATAGCGACTGCGCAAATTTTCGGACAGAGAAGTACGGAGCAAATATGGCTATGCCAATCGGCAACAGCAGTGAATAAGGACCAATGAGAAAGCGCGTTGGAACATCTGAATGAGACATCCATCTCGCGCCAAAGAGGATTGCGCCCAGCAAAGGAACCACCAGCAAGGTTTGTGCTGGAACAGCAGCCAGCCTCACGCGCGGCCATGTCGCTATGACGTTTCGAATCAGTAGCAGCAGCGCGATGCTCAGCGACGGAATCCACAAGAGGCCCCACAATGAGAACCTTGTTGAGCGTTCTGGCAAGGTGTACACGAATTTTCCGGGCCAGGGCCCGTCGTCTTCTCCTAATAAAGGGGCACCAGCCCCAATGGCCGAGATAAAGTTGTTTGCTGCCCCATTGAATGCACTCCGCGCCTCAGCAGAGGTTGGCACATCCGGCAACTCCAGCAACACGAATGCAAACCGGACGGCATGCGTGAAAATCACTTGAGGCGTGATGTCCGCCTTAACGTAGCGCTGGACCTCCGCTGGGCCAAGCGGGTGATGGTAAGTTGCGAAGTTGCTTGCCAATAACAGCAGCAACGAACTCATGACACCCGAGCACACCAGGCCGGCGGCGAGGAGCTTCAGTCGCGTGAGTGCCGGAAATCGACTTCGTGTACAGAAAACAAGGAGTATCAGGCTGGGAAGGATTGCCATGGGGAATGCTCGGATGTTTATGCTCAATACAACGAACACCCCCATGAAAAAATACTTTTTTGCCATCCCCCGCGGAGAGAGGCAGATTGAAACAAGCCAATAGGTAACCCCGAGCAGTGTGACGACAGACCAGAGTTCAGGTTTAAGCCCTATTGCGCTCGAAGCTACAAGAGGCGTTGAAATCAATATCAACGCGCCGACAAGGGCAACTGTGCGGCTCAAGTTCATGGAGCGCAGGAGAAAATACAGACCTGCTGCCGCCAGCGGATATGCCAGCCAAAAGACAAGACGGCCAATCGCCTCTGTCTTGGTGAAGAGTATGGGCCACAAGAAGAGCAATTCGCTGCCGAACGGCGTTAACGTTTGTCGGATATTGTGTGTGGCAAAGGGAAGTACCGTCTGGTTCTGAATCCAGTAGAGGACGCGCGAGGCGTGATACATCTTCTCGTCGCCAGCATGAATGGGTGTTGCCAGCTGTGTTATTGCTGACAGAGCGAGAATCCCGCCGATGGCAATCAGTATCATCAATGCCCAGGATGAAAGCCCCGTCACGAATCCTGACAGCCCTGAGCACAAGCCACGCCAGGTGATTACCGGGTGGCGAAGATCTGGCGGACGCAGGCCCCCGGTAAACTTCAGGGTGACGACACAAATGAGCACTTGAACGGCCAGCCAAGCGCCGGGATGCAGTTGGTGGAGCAGCGAAGTGAGGCTGGTGATCATGCCGATTTGAAGCATCACGCTGGCAATGAATATCCAAAAACCATCGGCTGGTGAGCTGGCGAGGCGAGAACTCAATCGCAGTGAAGACCAAGCAAGTAACAGTAGGGAAGCTGAGAAGATCATGTGCTTATCTGCCAATGGAAAAACATTACTATTGCGCCCGCCATTTTTCGGGACCGGACATGCGCCAAAAGGGTCTATTGATGTCCGGTAATATGGCTATCCAACTCGATGCGCTAAGCAAGTGCTACCGGATTTATGACAAGCCGCAGCATCGCTTGTTTCAGATGTTGGGGCGCAACAGGAAACAGTATCGCGAGTTCTGGGCGTTGCGCAATGTCTCGCTTGATATTCGTCGCGGCGAAACGGTGGGCATCATAGGGCAAAACGGCAGCGGCAAATCCACTCTGCTGCAGATGATCTGTGGCACCGTGACGCCGAGTGAGGGCACGGTACAAACTCACGGCCGGATTGCAGCCCTGCTCGAACTCGGCTCGGGATTCAATCCCGAATTCACCGGGCGCGAGAATGTCTATCTGAATGGCGCCCTGCTCGGTCTGAAGACGGAAGAAATCGACGTACGCTTTAATGAAATAGCCGACTTTGCCGGCATCGGCGACTTCATGGAGCAAGCCATGAAGACTTACTCCAGCGGAATGACAATGCGGCTTGCGTTCGCCGTGTCTGTCTGTGTCGAACCCGATATTCTAGTCGTGGACGAAGCGCTCGCCGTCGGCGACGCGTCGTTCCAGTTCAAATGCCTGAACCGGCTTGCGGCACTCACGGAACAAGGCACGACGCTGCTGTTCGTATCGCATGATTTGAATATGGTGCGGCGCTTCTGCAATCGCGTCGTGTATCTCCGCCTGGGTGAGATTCGCGCCAGCGGTGCACCCGACGAAATCGCCGAGCTCTACATGCTCGACTTGCGCGATGATCAGCAACGCTGGGCAACAGACACCGAAATGCCGGTTAAAAAGAAAGCCTTTATCGGCCAAGCAGAAGGATTCGCCTTCGGCACCGAAGAAGGGCGGGTATTGTCGGCCTGCTTTACCGATTCACAGGACCAGTATTCAAGCTTCGTCTATGGAGACATGATTGAGATTCGCGTCGAATGCCTTTTAAATAGCAATATCCAGAATCCCAGCATCAGTTTCACGATCCAGGAAATGCGCCTGCTGATAATAGGCGGTGGCAATTTCGTGTTGCGTCCTGAGTCAGCAGAAAATGGCTGGAAAAAAGCAGCTATCACCGTTCGCTTTCCTGCCCGCCTCGGTGCTGGTCGCTACCATGTGACGGTCAAACTGCTGAATGGCCACACGGAAGAAACATCGCACCTGATCGAGAAGCAGGTAGCCTTGCTGTCTTTCGATGCCTTGCCGGGCAACAAGGATTTTCTGGGGATATTCGATCTTGGTCTCGAACAGGTATAAAGAAAAAATGTCCAAGCTGTTCGATTTACTGATTGCCCGTAGGGGAGCACTACGGCCCATTAAAAAGATTCTGATGCTTGGTGATGTTGGTGGCAACAATGCTTTCCACGTTGGCGACGAGGCCATGCTTGAAGCCAATCTCGCATTGATACGCCGCCTGCTGCCCGGTACTGAAGTTATCGTCGCGTCCAAAACCCCCGCGTTGACCAGCCAACTCTATAACACGGATGCATCGGCAACACTTGGTTTTTCGAACGTTTCCGCTGATCGCCATGAAGAACTTCACTGCATTGATGCATGGGTGGAGTACGCCCTGGGCAACGGCAATGAAATTCCCGATGTTTTCCGAAGTCTGCTCACAGCAAATTTGCTGGTAATTTCCGGAGGCGGCAATCTTTCCAGTACTTGGCCAGAACATATTCTGGAACGCCTTGCGCTTGTGAGATTAGCGTGTCGATGTGGCATTCCCATCGTCATCGTCGGCCAGACTATCGGGCCGAATCTGGAGCCAGCCGACCGGCCCCTGGTCACGGAAATACTCAATGCTGCGAGATGGGTCGGACTGCGCGAAGCGCCATCCGTCGCTCTCGCCATCGAATTCGGCATTCCACTCGAAAAAATCGACTACCAGCTGGATGACGCCCTGCTTCTTACCGGACGCCCCTGTCCCCATCTGTGGCCACGGGGTCCGGACGGATTGGAGCATCTATTGGTAATCGCGATCACCCTGCATCAATTTGTGCCGGCAAGCTCGCATGCACGGGCGCTAGACCAACTTGCTGACGAACTCGATCGCCTCGTCGATCAAAGCGGCGCGCATCTATTATTTATACCCCACCTCAAGCTTGTCGGTGAAGATGGAGATCATGGCGACCGCGCCATGGGCGAAGCCCTGGCTACACGTATGCGTCATGCAGAATCCATAACAGTCCTCGATGTCCAGGGCACACGCGAAACAGTCTGGCTTACGCAGAAGGCAAGCATGATCCTCAGCTCGCGCTATCACCCGATAGTTTTTGGCCTTGCCGCGCAACGGCCTTGCCTGGCGCTGCATGTCGACGCATATACCCATGTCAAGCTACAAGGTGCGCTGATCCATGCGGGTATGGGCGAGGAGTATCTGCAGCCACTGGGCGAAACTTGTATAGCCGGTATTGCGGAACACGCAATGAGCATCTTCATTCGTCGACAAGAATACGGTGACCAGTCGAAACAAATTCTTGATACGTGGGAGCGTGCCGAGCATGATCGCGAAAAACGGCTTTCGCGCTCACTCAAGGGCCGGTTGCCCATGAGAGACCGTCTTACCGACGACCGCATGCTTGGATTGGCAAGAACGCTTGCCCAACGATCCACCGATGACCCTGGCGGCTGGAAAAAAAGGGAGCTGGCCCGCGAATTAACCCACTGGCGAGCAACGGCTCAAGCTGCAGTCGAATACGCGCGCAGCCTCGAAGCCGCGCGTTCCGCATCAGTAGAGCAAGCTGGCAATCAGGCTGAGCAGTAATAGTCAGCAGGCAAGGTATTGGCGAACTGGATTCCGGCTACGAACCCGTGGTCAGGCCTGTGCTTCGCTGACGCCGCGCATTCGCGCAATTTCATCCTCCAGGCTGCGCGCATAAACGGTGGCCATTCCGATCGATTCGCGCAAGATCGCGCAATCACCGCGCAACTGGCGCAAGTAAGGAGGAGTTTCAGGCAATGCTCCTGAGACCAGGGGAAAATGATTTCCGGTCAGCACGCTTTGTGTTCGTCCATCCATGTAGCACGCGGTGAATGCCCGACGCGGAGTGGAGGAAGGATTGACCCCGGAGCGATGGATCAGCCAGTTATGCATCAATACCGCGTGGCCGGCCCGGACCTCAAGCGGCAGCACCTTTTCGGGCGGGCAGTGGCGTGCGGCATCTTCCGGTTGCAAGGTGCTGCCGTAAGCACGCAACAGGCCCAGGCGATGGCTTCCAGGTATCACCTCGACGCAACCATTCTCCAGTGCGGCGGGATCAAGGGCGACCCAGATGGTGACCAAAGGATCTCGATCAAGCGCCCAGACATCGCCACCATCCTGATGCCATGGCAAAAGCGTCCCTTGCCCGGCGGGCTTATTCATTACCATGGCACGAAAAATCGAAACCGGCACATGCCGTCCGTAATGTTGAGCGCAGATTTCCAGGAACAATGGATGTTTAACAAGAGGTGCGAAACTATCATCATTTTCCAGCCCTTGAATCTTGCGATAGAGACGCGACCCTTTCCCGATTTCGGAAACCACAGATGGCAACTCTTCGTAAGCACCGCCAGTGTCCATTTGAAACTGGATGGCGGGGTTGCTGAGCAGGCCGCTCGCCAGATCGTCAGCACGCTGCTTCAGGGCATCGAGCTCGGCATCCTCCAGCACCTTGCCAAGACGCAGGAAGCCGTTAATCTGATAATCATTCCACTGCTCATTGCTCAACATTACTTCAACTCCATCAGTAATTTCTCTCACTTTCCTCCGCCAAAACTCGTGGAGGAAGAGAAAGCTCATTCCCCATGCTCGGCAGGCGAGCAGCCCGCTAACAGTATGGCGGCTGCCTTCTCCTGCCTCGAGATCGGGGATAATCAATAACTATATGCTTACGGATCGCTTGCCGCAGAGCGCCCTGCACCAGAGAAGGCCTGATTGGCTACACATCAGCCAATCCTAATTAATTCCGTATTCGTATGATGAGTTTCCTGGCAACACAACAAACTTGCGTTCAGTTGATCATTCGATCACAGGCCCATTGCCCCCAGCAGCGAAACGCACTCCCCACATGAAGAACCAGAGTGCAATTTTCACCGTTGTCAGCAACAATTACCTGCATTTTGCTCGTACTTTATTGCAAAGCGCCGCCGCCCATCACCCGGAAGCCAAGCGCTACTGTGTCATTACAGATGTCGACCATGAGCCGGCACGGGCCCTCGCCAATGAGTTCGAAATCATCTCCCTTGACGAGCTCGGTCTGCCAGACGGACAAGACTTCATATTTCAATACGACATTCTCGAGTTCAACACGGCTGTCAAACCTTGGGCACTACAGCACCTGCTGCTAAAGGGGCACCAGCAAGTAATTTATGTCGATCCCGACATAAAGTTATACCGTGCGCTAAGCGAGGTGCATCACCTGCTCGCCGCAGGGGCCGACATTGTGCTCACGCCGCATCTGCTCGCTCCACTGAATGATGATCTGCTTCCCACCGAACTCGACATTCGGCGCGCCGGGACTTACAACCTGGGCTTCTGCGCCCTTCGTGATAGTAAGAACACGCACGATTTCCTCGATTGGTGGCAAAGCAAGCTGCGGCACGACTGTGTCGTCAAGGTGGACGAGGGCATCTTCGTCGACCAGAGCTGGATAGACCTGGTGCCCGGTCTCTTCGAAAACGTCGCCGTGCTGCGTCATCCTGGCTACAACGTTGCGTACTGGAATCTCGGGCAACGAGAGTTTTCGCGACATGCAGTCAGCGATGAGTTTCTGGTCAATGGGCAGCCTCTGGTCTTTTTCCATTTCAGTGGTCTCGAGCTTCAAAAACCACATACCGTTTCTAAACACCAGAATCGCTTCACGCTGAAGAGCCTCAACCGACTCGCCAGGACCTTGATCGAGGAGTATGTCAAAACTGTCGTCGCCAATGGCGCAGACCGCTATAGCCGTCTCGAATACGGTTTTGATCGTTACAGTGATGGCTCCCGAATCAGCGGCGCCGAACGAGTCCGTTTTCGCGACAATGCCACGCTCCGCGAACGCTGCGGCCAGCGTCCCTTCGAGCACCCGGAAATCATCGGCCTGAATCGCGCTACAAGCACCGATGCCATCACCAATGTCATCGTCGATGTTGCCATCGATGGCCCCACTATTGCTGCCGCAGATATTGCCATCGAGCCCCTCGACATGGATCCGGTCGACCGGCGGCGATTGGACAATATTTACCGGGCGCTGCTCGGACGTCTGCCCGAGCCCGGCGCTTATCTCCATCGAGGCCGGCACCTGAAGACCCGGGCGGGCATGTTGCGCACCCTTGCTGGCGTTGGACTATCGAGAGAGGCACGCGCCATGCCAGGCTGGATGGCACGCCTCCTGCGCTTTGCTGGCGCGGCGCGCATGACGCCTGACTCTGCCAAGCGATGGGTAATTCGTCCGCTCTGCGACGCGATTGCACAGCTTGAGCACATCTGGCCAGCCCTGGCTTACCAGGCCCCTGCCGGTCGGCATCGGTTCGCCACGCAAGATTGCACTCTGCCCTCGGTTACCAACGCCGTAACCAATATAGAGAGCACCATGCCATTCGGCATCAATCTGGTCGGTTACCTGCGTACAGAACTTGGTGTTGGTGAAGCGGCGCGTTCGCTGGCTCGTGCCTGCCTTGCCACCGACATTCCCTTCTCGGCCACCGAGGCCTATTTTCCGGGCCACAACCCGCAGCGTGATGACAGCATCATCGTCCATGCGCAGCCGACCCGTTACGCCGTAGACCTGCTTTACGTCAACGCTGATCAGACATCCCTGGCCTGCCAGCAACTGACGGCCGAAGGTCGGCCAAAAGCGCCCTATACCATCGGTTTCTGGCATTGGGAACAGCCGGAATTTCCGGCGGTCTTACACGAGGCCTTCACGCTTGTCGATGAAGTCTGGGTGTCCTCGACCTTTGTCCAGGATGCTATTTCTGCGGTATCTCCGGTCCCGGTATTCAAGGTTCCCCATTCGCTGCAATTCGATGTGACGCCGGGCGCTAGCCGCGAGCAATTCGGTCTTCCTCCTGGCCGGCAACTAGTACTGGTCATGTATGACTTCGATTCGTACCAGTATCGCAAAAACCCTCAGGCGGCGATTGCTGCTTATCGTCTGGCGGCACAAGCGCACCCACAACTCGCGCTGGTCATCAAGACCATGAACAGTCGGCAACACGCCGCAGCTTATCGCGAATTGCGTGACAGCATACAAGACTTGGACGGAGTCTTCTTCATCGACGACTTTCTGCCCCGCCAACAGACCTGGGACTTGCAGTCCTGCTGCGACATCCTGCTCTCTTTGCACCGTGCCGAAGGCTTTGGTCTGGCACTTGCCGAAATGATGTATCTGGGCAAACCGGTGGTCGCTACCAATTGGTCGGCCAATATTGATTTTATGAATACCGAAAATTCTATGCCTGTGCGTTACCTTCTAAAGCCCTTGGAAATAGACATAGGCGCTTATCCGGCCGGACCCCTGTGGGCCGAAGCTGATATTGCTCATGCTGCAGAATGTCTTGGCCAACTGGCCAGTCAGCCCGAGCTGGTCCGTCGCCTGGGTGAGCGGGCCAGGCAGGATGTCCGACACCAACTTGGCCCGCACACTGTCGGGCTTCTAATTCGCCAACGTCTTGAAATTCTGGGTCGATGGCACCCCGAACTAGTGGACACCCCGGCTCGCGCATGCTGAACGAGACGGTGACATCATCATGAAGAAAGCACTTACCGCCGGCGAGGCTGTCCAGGACGGTGCTTATATGACTCTGCTCCTGCTCGGCAAGGGCTATGCTGCCTATGGAACCCATCGACAAGGTGATGCAATGGATTTCTGGCAGCTAAAAGAACTTGATCTTCATAACCATCCCGATTTTCACCGGCGCGAACACGATCTGAGCGACCTGACGGCATGTATAGAGCTGATCGCCGAAATCATGCCGGATGAAATCTACAATCTTGCTTCTCTCAGCTTTGCGGGGAGCAGCTTCGGACATGCCGGTGCATCGATGCAGATCGACGGGGTCGGAGCCTTTAATCTCCTTGAAGCGATCCGGAAAGTTAAGCCCGGAGTCCGCTTCTACCAGGTCAGTACTTCGGAAATGTTCGGCGAGACGCGCTCGTTTCCGCAGAATGAAGATACCTCGTTCTGCCCGCGTAATCCTTATGGCGTGGCGAAACTCTACACTCGTTGGATGACAGTCAACTGCCGGGAGCCACATAATATTTTTGCCGTCAACGGTATCGCTTTCAAACACGCATTCCCCTTGCGTGGCTCCGAGGTTGTAACGCGAAAAATCACCAAAGTTGCTGAGCGAATCGCCTGGAGCGATGCTGAAGCGCTGCTGCTGGGCAATCTCGAGGCAAAGCGAGACTGGGGCTGCGCGCACGAGTATGTCGAGTGCATGCGGCGTATGCTGCAGGCAGACGCACCTGACGCCTTCGTTCTTGCAAGCAACCGGATGGAGGCCGTGCGAGGTTTTGCGCAAAGAGCCTTTGCGGCTGCTGGCCTCGCCTTGACATTCAATGGAGATGCTATAGACGAGACTGCTGCCATCGACACAATTGCCCCAGATAACCTGGCTGCTGCGTCAAGATTGCGAGCAGGGCAGACCGTGATAAGAGTTTCACCCGATTTTTATCACCCCGCCGAAAAAGTGCCCCTGATTGGCGACCCAAGCAAGACAGAAAACCAACTAGGCTGGCATCCAGGCACGTCCCTCGATGATTTATGTAGATCCATGGTCACTGCAGACGTGCTTCGCAACCAGCAGAGAATTGCAGCTTGAACGCTAAATATTCCACAGACATCAAGCAGCCATGCGCCTAGCGTTCAACGCCACGGCGCTGCTCAGTCCATTGACCGGGATTGGGCATTACAGCCTGCATCTGGCGGAGGAGTTGCTGAAGCTCCAGAACATTGAGTCCCACTTTTTCTATGGTGCTTTCTGGGACAGGCAACTGCACGCACGTCCGTCTCCGATTGCGAAATCTCTGCCCTGGCTGCGCCGCCATTTACCCTATTCGTACCAATTGAGGCGCCTCGTCCAGAACATCAGCTTCGGTCAGCATGCCAAGCGTTGCCACTTTGATGTCTACCACGATCCGAACATCATTCCCCTGCGCTTCAACGGAAGGACGGTGGTGACTGTTCATGATCTGTCGTGGATACGACATCCCGAGGCGCACCCGGCCGAACGTGTCAAGGCGATGAACCGTTATTTTGCCGCAGGCCTGGCCCAGGCCGATGCGATCATTACCGATTCAACCTTCGTCAAACAGGAACTGGTCGACGTCATGGGCGTTGCCCCCGAGCGTATCTCGGCGATTCCGCTCGGTGTCGAGGCACTATTCACCCCTATACCGCCTGCCGACACCTATTCGTTATTGAAACGTCATGGATTGATCCACGGACGCTACTTCCTGGCCGTCGGCACCCTCGAACCACGCAAGAATCTGAAGGCCGCTTTGCTCGCCTATCAGAAGCTTTCTGCCGCCACACGTCAACATTTCCCACTGGTGTTGATCGGAATGAAAGGCTGGCATATGTCGGCACTGGAGAAACAGATGCGGCAGTTGGAGAGTACCGGCCAACTGAGGCAACTGGGCTACCTGTCGCGCCCCGATCTGGCGACGCTGATGGCGGGGGCTACTGCGCTCGTATATCCGTCGATCTACGAAGGCTTTGGCCTGCCGCCACTGGAAGCAATGGCTTGCGGCGTGCCTGTCATCTGCGCCAATAACTCGTCGCTACCTGAAGTCGTGGGGGATGCCGGGCTGCTGGTCGACCCGCATGATGAATTTTCACTTGCGCAAATGATGCTTCAACTCGCCGACGACAATTCGTTGCGATCAAGCCTGGCCGAGCGCGCCAGGGAACGTGCCAGCCAATTCACCTGGGCGCGTTGCGCCGAGCAAACGATCGAGGTCTATCGCTCTCTTGTCAGAACGGAAAACGCATCTTGAGTTTGCGTGTCCTGCATTTCTACAAGACTGCCTTTCCGGATTCGATGGGGGGCACCGAGCAGGTGATCAATCAACTCGCCAAGGGCGGTAATGACCACGGCATCACCACCGATGTCCTGTCACTAACGTCTGAACACACAGCCAGCAGCATTGAGCTCGACGGTTACACTGCCCATCGTGTCCGGCGGCACCTGCAGATTGCCTCGACCGATTTCTCGCTGGCCGCTTTTCGGAAATTTGCCCAATTGGCGGCAAAAGCCGATGTCATTCACTATCATTTTCCATGGCCGTTCATGGATCTGGTTCACTTTGCAACAAGGGGCACGAAGCCCTGCATCGTTACCTATCATTCCGACATCATCCGACAGAAGCATTTGCTCAAGCTTTATCGGCCGTTGAAGCAGCGGTTTCTCGCCAGCGTCGACCACATCGTCGCCACTTCACCGAATTACCTAGCTACCAGTGATGTGCTGACGAGGTTTGCCGAAAAGGTCAGTGTCATCCCGATCGGCATCGACAAGGCCGCCTACCCTCCCGCATCTGCGCAACGTCTGAGCTACTGGCAAGGGCGGCTGGGAACGAAATTCTTCCTGTTTGTCGGCGTATTGCGTTACTACAAGGGACTACATCTTTTGCTGGATGCTGCCAAAGGCAACGCCTACCCCGTGGCAATCGTCGGCGCAGGTCCAATCGAGAGGGAGCTGAAGGCCAAAGCCGAGCAGCTTGGTTTAAAAAATATCCACTTTCTCGGATTCCTGCCAGAGGAGGACAAGGTTGCCTTGCTTACTATGTGTCTCGCCGTGGTATTCCCTTCGCATCTACGCTCCGAGGCCTTTGGCATCTCTCTGCTCGAAGGGGCAATGTTTGGGAAACCCATGATTTCCAGCGAGATCGGCACCGGAACAACCTACGTCAACATTGCCAATGACACCGGACTAGTGGTTCCACCTGGAAATCCGAATGCATTAGGCTCTGCAATGCGTTTTTTGTGGGAGCACCCAGAGCAAGCGACGGCGATGGGAAAGTTGGCAGAAGCCCGGTATTGGCAACATTTCACCGCAGCGAAAATGGTGAAATCCTATGCAGCCTTGTACGAAAATTTGGCACAACAAAATACGAAAGCATGACGCCTTGCCTCTCCATCGTCATCTCTTCAATGCCAACTTGAATTGCAGAATTTTTATCTAATTTGCATCAACAGGTGATCAAAATACGCAATGGTTTTGATCAACCCGTCGTCCAGTGACAACTCAGGTTTCCAGTCAAGGAGCTGCCTGGCTAGCGAGATATCCGGCTGTCTCTGCTTCGGCTTAGATTGTAGATTTCATCCACTTCCACATGGAGTGGAAACGTGACGTCATGTCTTAGTCTTTCAAAATTTCCCCGGTTCAGCAGATGGGCGATGTTGGACCGTTAATCCGTATAAAAATTATCAACACAAAACACATTGCATCCTTGCGAGACCAGCGGCACATAAAGATGAGAGCCAAGAAATCCGGCATCACTAGTGACTAGGATGTGTATTTTCATTCCAGGGACTTTGTGGCCATTTACCTTGCCTTATTCTTCATGAGCCTTAAAATTGACTGCAATGACAGGCTAAATAAACATTAGCGAAAAACATTGTATTTTACTATGCAATAAATAGCTCTAACCCCATCCCGCCATCCTATTTTCTTCCCCTCTTCATAGGTTCTTCCAAAATATGAAATTCCGACCTCATATATGCGGCAGTGCATCTTGGCTAATTTAGCCGTGATCTCTGGTTCGAATCCAAATCGATTCTCCTCGATACGGATAGATTGGATTATCTCTCGTCTGAAAACCTTATAACATGATTCCATGTCGGTTAGATTCAGATTCGTAAATATATTGGATAACAAGGTGAGAAAACCGTTACCTACGCGGTGCCAGAAATAGATTACCCGATGAGGATTTCCGCTCATAAATCGGGAGCTAAACACAACATCAGCTTTGCCGGCCAAAATCGGCTCGACTAATATCGGATATTCTTGAGGATCGTATTCAAGATCGGCATCCTGAATTATCACAATGTCGCCAGTTGCCAGCTTTATGCCCGCCCTAAGCGCAGCGCCCTTTCCCTGATTGGATTCCTGCAAAACAAGCCTATCAATTCTGTCGGCAAGCTCATTTTCAAGTATGGCCCTGGTGCCGTCACTTGAGAAATCATCGACAACGATAATTTCCTTACGAGCGAAGGGAGTGGCCCACACTGCTTCGATGATGCTGCGAATTGTATTTTTTTCGTTGTAACAGGGGATTATAATGGTTAGCTTGGGTAAGGAGGGTTGTCTCTGCATGCTTAATGATTTTCCATAATCATAAAAAAACATTTTTAAATATCTTGGCCATGATGAGGTGACGGGAGGTGTTTTTTTTGGGGGGGGGAAGTCGTCAATCAACCATCGACGTAAATCGCCATGTTCACTCTCTGAAGTGGAGTTCACGATGGATGTGTTGAAGCATAAAGTAAATTGATTTGCAGTTCCAAAACCATCTGGAAATTTATCGACGGCGGCCTCTTGAACTCTGGCTTCAGTGCTTGAAATGCCATCGGATTATATTTATGTTCATCAAAGTTACCCAATGCGTCCCTAATCTGCACGCCCGCGATCATTAATGTTGATAATGCGCTGCGCCTCAGTCTATTGCGGGTCACTCGAACCTGATTTTTTAAAAGCCCGCTTCCGCATGCTAACGCCGTGCTCGTCGGGCTCACTCCACTTGGCAAAGTAGGAATGTACGGTGCACTACTTGGGGAAAATCGCTGGGCAAGAAGCGCCACTGGCAACGTGTTCTTAGCAGGTACAGCACCGCACAAAACACCTTGTACAAGTCCACTGCCGTCGGCTTCGTGAGTCGCACAGGCTTGCAAAGAGGGTGGGTCGGGTTTGCGTGGAAATCAACAATTGACTGGCCAACAATGCGGCGCAGGCTCAGATCGAGCGCCGCAGCGGCGTGCAGCTAGCCTTTTGCCGTCCAGAAGTAGGTGAAGTGGGCTACCCACCTCTGCTTCGCAGCATACGTCTGCAACTGTTGGTCCAGCAGGTCTACGTCGCTCTATATCGGGGTGCTATCCGATCCCGTATCGCCGTTAGGCTGCACCATTGCACCCCAACAACTGCCCAGGCGAAAGTGCGACAGACACATTCGCTGTTTGAACGCTTAGTCTGGGGCCTTCCATGTGGAAAGCATTCCAAAGACGTTGTCGTAGTTGCCAGTAGCCTCGGCAGTGCGGAGAAATTTGGCGCGTTCCACGATGATTTCCTTAGGCGTGGGTTCGCCATGTAAAAGAGCGAGCGCCTCATCAAGGAAGTCTTCCAGGGGCATGGACTGTTCGTCACTTTCCTGACCGAACAACGTGGTGCGCACGCCAGGGGGTGCCAACTCAATCACGCGTACGGACGTGTCGGCGAGTTGAACGCGCAAGCCTTCGGTGAACGCATGGACGGCCGCCTTGGTGGCGCTATAGGTCATGGCGATGGGAAACGGAACAAACGCCAAGGCGGAACTGACATTGATGATGACGCTATCGTTTTTCCGAGCGAGTTGCGGCAGGAACGCATAGGTCATACGAATGGTGCCCAGAAGATTGATCGCGACGGACTCTTCCGCAACCTTCAGTGAATCAGGCTCCAAAACATTTTCGCGCACCATGATGCCGGCGTTGTTGATAACGACATTCAAGTCGGGGTAACGCGCGGCTACCAGCTCGCTTGCCTGAATGATGGATTTGGCGTCCGCAACATCTAGTTCGATAGCTTCGATGCCTGGATGATCGGTCGTGATCTGCTGAAGCAGCGCCTTTCGTCTTCCCGCGACGATGACCTTGTTACCAGCTTGGTGAAAGCGCAGCGCCAGGCCAAGGCCTATGCCGGATGTAGAACCGGTGATGAGAATCGTGTTGCCAGTGGTCTTCATGGGTTTCTCCTGATGGATGAAGAGGATAAAATTAAAAACGGACAACCATCCGTTTTTATGAAGCGTATCGGACAATTGTCCGTTTGTCAATTTAACCCCATGAAATGGAGAAGGTGTGGATAGCCCCAAGCGCTCTGACGCGTTGAAGAACCGCGAACGCATCCTGACGGTCGCACTTGCGGAGTTGATCCGTTCAGCAGAAGTGCCGCTGAGCGCAATTGCCAAAAAAGCTGGCGTTGGACAGGGAACCTTCTATCGGCACTTCCCGACGCGGGAGGCGTTGGTCATGGAGGTATATCGCCATGAGATGTTGCAAGTCACAGAATTTGCAGAACATCTGCTTAAGACTCGCTCTCCCGACCAAGCATTGCGGGAGTGGATGAATCGCCTTGCCGAGTACGCCATGACCAAGGCGGGTTTGGCCAATGCAGTTCGCGAGATGTCGTTCATGCGGGACTACCAGGGAAAGTCGGGCTATGCTCCTGTGATCGCTGCGGCCCAATTGCTGCTCGACGCAAATGAGAAAGCTGGAACCATCCGCGCCGGCGTCACCACGGACGACTTCTTCCTGGCAACTGCTGGTATTTGGCAGATCGATTTCAATGACGAGTGGCAACCGCGACTTACTTGGCTCATAGACTTCATCATGGAAGGATTGTGTGCCGGTGCGCCGGTGCGGGTCGCTGCGGTTCCGAAGTAGAGGCCCGCCAGTGCGCTGTGCACTGGGAAGTGCGGCACGTAACGCACTGCACTTCACTGCTCCACCAGCATGTCTACAACCGAGGTGAATGCGCCTTTCGCAGCAAGTCGCTGACAAAGTCAGCTTTGAGCAGGAGGCGGCATTCGACAGTCGTGGTCGAATGTCGGCAGTCAGCCTAATGCGGACGTTGGTGCCATGGCGCGCCGAGCATCACCTTCGCGCTCTCTGATTTCCGGGTGGAGTGGGATGCACAGCTTGACGCAATGCTTCTAGCCACAGGCGACGTCACAGGAGAGGGCTGACCTGGTAGCCACGCGGTCTATCCTGTGCCAGGGCTCCGCGAGCAACGGCCAGGCCTTCTTGATTCTGCATCAGCGCAGCGGCGGTGACCGCTGGCAGGAATGGGGCCGCGCGATTCGTGATGCACGCGCTGGCTTAGGTTGAGCAGCAGCGGAGGACATACGGCAAGGCAATGTTGCCAAAATTCTTCCATGCAAAATCACGTCTAAGGCGAAATCGACTGGCTTCCCAAATCAAGTGCACTGAGACTCAAATCCTCCTCTGGTGAAAGCCGGCTGCCCAATAACTCCCGCTGATGCTCAGAAGAAATTCCGATTCGGATTGCTTCAATCTCTGCTTCAAAATTTGGCAAACCATCCCCTCTCGAGGAAACCTCAGGCTTCAAGGCCTTCCACAGTGGACTTTGAATAAGATCAGAGTGAGGCTCCATAACCTCAAAGAGAGCCAAAGTTGTCGCCGCCTCGATTTCAACAGTGCCGCTCAATCTTTGTGGATACTGCCCAATCCGCACTCCTTCCGCGTGGGTAGATTTCCATATTTCGCAGAACGAGCTTACAGCCACACCTGGGTAACGGATTAACCGCGTGCAATCATCCGCCTTCATTGCTCGAGAAACCTCTTCCTGAGACTTCAATGCCGTGCTTTCTTTTGCCGCATCAATGATAGAACTGTAGCTTTCTATATTGAGAAGATAGAACAAAGGATTGATGGCTCGCTTCGTTTTCTGAAGGTACCAACGACTAGAGTTCTTGGAGAGGCCCTCCGCAATCCCCTCAAGAGCAGAAGAGTACTTCATTCGTACATTCAGCAGACCTTGAATAATTTCCTTCTCACTTAAAAGGGAAGCGCCAGTTTCGGATGCACGCGCCTTCCAGGCGGATATTTTACTGAGAGGCATCTGAAAACCCTCATTGCGCAGCTCAGTATCTAGCCAACTTACCTTCTCCCTGTTTCCGGCCATCCAATCGCCAACCTTGAAACAGTAGTCATAAAAATCCTGACCTTCAACTGGAGCCGTATTCATTGCATCAGCCCATTCTGTGCGAGACAGAACCTCTCTCTTTTTTTCATTCAGCTCAAGACCAATATCAAGCAGAAACTCCTCGACACGTCTCTCATGCCGATCAACGTCCTCAATCTTACAAACAATTGTGAGGTCGTCAACATATCTAAAATATTTTTTGCCATGCTCTTTTGAAAGCTGCTCATCAAGAGATTTTAGATAAATATCAGCCAGCACATGCGACAACTCCGTGCCAATCGGTATTCCAGCCGGTGAACTCTTAAGCTGATTTATAGCAAAATTAAGAGCAAAGTAGTTTTCGCCCCGTCCAAAGACGGTATCCTCCACTAGAAGGCGCTCGAGTCTTCCAGTATCAACGGATGCATAGAAATTCTTAACGTCAAGAAAAATCGCTACATACTCTTCGTTTTCATCCAATGCTTCCAGTATTTCTCTGTTTCTACCCTCATAGCCAATCAGATAGTGGTAATAGTTATGATTCCCCTCTTGCTCATTCAAAATGTAGCTATACACACGAGAGGAGCGACACTTGGCAAGCTCAGCGCCCAACTTATTTAATATAAAAGCTTCTGCGGTAGATGTTATTGGGCTTGGTGCCAAATAATCCCTGTATTCCATCCCATTTTCACCAATGGCTTTAAAAACCTGAAAATTCTTGTACGCCCATCTCTCTGATGAATTCAGTCGTTTTTCAATTGAAATCTCGGTAATTCTCGCTAGTGTTGGCGTATTAATGGATGCGCGAATCTTCGCACCTAGATACGACGGAGCATAGAGCTTCTTGAGGGCGTTAACTGGTCTAGTCAGTACATAGCTCTTCATGCAGCGAGCTCCAACAAGTAGTAATCGGCCCCAGTCGATATTGGTTCTTCTACTTTCAGATGAGGATCAATCCAGAAAAAACTCATGCTCGCTTCGCACATTTCCTTCGGTAGTTCGCCAGCCTTACCTTCGTCCAGTGCAAAAGATATAGCTTGAGCCTCATCCTTCACCCAGCGACCTTTATGCAGCGGCTCAACCCAAAGAAATGAACTATTGGCACCTCTGAATGATTTGGCAATAAATTTATAGGATGAACTAAAACTTTCCTTGAAAACCTTCTTTGATACACCAGATATGGCAGAACAAACCAGAAGAAACCTCGGATCGCTATCAATCGAATTCTTAATGCTTGAGATGCCATTCTCAAGGGCCATATCATCCGTTATATCTACATGATACGAATGGAAGAAAACTTCAATTCCAACGCTAGCATAGCGGACTCGAAGTATCTGTAGTTGCTGCTCATAGTAAGAAAGAGACATCTTTGAGAAATCAATGGCATGTATACGAACATCCAACAGATCTTTAGGAAGATTGTTTTCCATTCGTTGCTTTGTAATGGTATTAAGCATTGAAATCACGCCAGCACCGTTGCCCGCGGCAATGTCAACAACATAAATCTCTCCAGATAACAGTTGCGCGATTATTTGATCGTTTATGGGGGTGAGCGGCTCATCCTGCGAGACGAGAGGCAATTGCGTTCGTGCCGCACTATTTAAAAATCGAGCGAGAAAATGATCCTGGCTCTCCTTGTCACCCTTGCCGCCAATATGACCTCCAGCCTTTTGCACTTGATCGTACTGATTAAATATCCCCAACGTCTCGCAAAGAGTTTGGTGTGTAGATACAGTTAGATCAACTATTTTCATGGCCGCATCTTTTGTAAATCCACTAGCTAAAGGCATATTTTTCATGAATCGTCTGTTTTAATTTTCTGCACTATGCGCCAGAGGGCATGGAGGGCCGCACCCTTGTGTTTCACTTAGCGCAGGAAGGTAGTGGCGAACAAATTGGTAGAACGGTTGCAAGAGTTAGGTAATACTGCAGCCGATGAGCAAAAGTGCCGACTCTTCGTCTCCTGACGTATCCAATTCCATTGCAGGATTCAGCGGAGCGGCAGCACTGGCGTTGCATCATATCGAAAGCGCAGCCCTGGCATTTCAGGGCAAACACGCGTTCAATCTACGTTCATATTCGCCAGTGTCCACCGTTATAGGTGCTTTGGAGTTGCTTCCACTGGCGCGGGTTTGGAGACGGGGTGGCGTTGGAAGCGCTCTGACATTGGATGCCCAACTGGCTGAAGGTATGCGGAATGAGGCAAAGATCAGCCTACATGGTCACGGGGTGGCGCAGTTTTTTCGAGCCTCTGATCCCGCCCTTGAGCCTGACCGGATCAATTCATATCTGCTTGAATTCCGTAAAAATCTTGCGTTGGCAGGAATTGAGACAACCGCAGCAATGGCTTTGGCAGGTGCGTTCAGCGAAATGCACGACAACATTTGGCAGCACAGTGGTAGGCCTAGCTCGGGGTTTTGTGGTTATGAGGTGTTCTCCAACCAATCTATTTCGTTTGGCGTTGCCGATAGCGGTTGGGGCTTGTCCAAAGCCTACGCAGCAACGCGTGGCTCGTTTGGTTCTAAGTCTGCCGCTGCTCTGATGGAGCAAGCAGTGTTACGCGGTCATTCGCGCTTTTTAGAGCCCGGAAGGGGGGCCGGCTTTAGCACGCTACTGCGCGCGCTCCGTAAATTTGATGCAGCGATCAGGGTCCGATCTGACGACGTTGCAATGGACTTGAGTCCAGCAGGGGGCAGTGAGTATCGCGCGACCTTAAAAACCAAAGCCCAGCTGGCCGGTTTCGTCGTTTGCGCTCAAGTCCGTGTTGCGGACCCTAACCCTTGACGGTGGCGCAACTGTGAAGATCGGTTTCGGCATACGCGCAAGCTGATCAAGGCGGTGACACTGATCCGAAGTGATAGCGAAAACCTTTCCAACGGGCAATTCGGCGACATTCGGGTCGGTTACCCAGCGATGTCCTCGGACGCTGGACGAAGGGGTCAAAGTTTGGCGCTTACGTGCCTTCATATGTGGATTTGTGTCGAGTTGAACCACGCTTGCAAAAATCTGCAGAAGTTCCTTGTAACGATGAACTCCTCCTCGAACCAATATGTGTAGCGGCCAAGGGATGGTGGCCGCAAAACGCTTGAGTCTTGCAAGGTATCGGTCAATGGAATCATGACCTGCTGTGCCAGTAGCAAACTCAAAAGCAACAACATTACCGCCTGCTTTTGTTAGCAATGCACTGTAGAAATCGAAATCGGCGTCGGTACGAGCGTTTAAATGAAGGGCTGCAGGCAGGCCTGCAGCATTCATTTCGCCCCAGACTATGCCAATCCGTTTGCGGGCATGCAGATTATCTGCGCGGGGTACGTCCGCCATCAAACTGAAGTTCGGTGACGTGACGGCGATGATTCCAGCAGTACGAAACGCAGCAAAGAGTTTGCTGCGAGCAGCATGTCCAAGTTTCCAAATTTGCTCGATCCGGAAATCATGATCGACGCCACTGAGTACCCACCCCGCCTGTGGCGTTCCGCCAAACTTTTGGACAATCTCACTTGCGGTAAGTGCAACCAAACCGTCCGGTGTTCGCTTGCAGACGCTATTGATTGGAAGTGCTGCGTACATGACTTGGGAGAAATCGACTTCAGGCATCGGCTTCTCTATGACAGGTACCCATTCTGGCAATTCTGGCCATGGAGGCGCAGCGGTGAGGTCGATGCCGTCGAGGCCAAAGCCACCCACTTCGGTAAGGCGTTTTACGAAACGCTGAGGCGCTTTGCTGCAAACGATGTCGCAGGCTTCAGGGTTGGCGCAATTGCATAAATCGATGCAATGCGCGATAGCACCCTCAAGCTGTAACCCGCCACAATTTTGCTTCATATGGCAGGAATCGCAGCCAAGAAGCATGGATGCACTTTCCTTGTGCTGGATCGCTTTGATGGGAATCTGTGGGCGATTATTTGACAGCATGGTCGCCTTACTCCACAACGCGGACGTGGATTTTTTTCGCTTCCACATGCCGTTCCTCTATCACGGCACTGAAGTATCTGTGAGGTTGATCGACAATCTCGGACGCAAGCAGGGCGGCCGTGGGACCTTCGATCTCCGCCACTAAGTTTTCGTTCAGGAAGCAATCAATACGATCACCCTCAGACTTCAGTAGCAGAACCGTGTCTGGATTGAGCCTGCTAATGTCCACTAGGCTATCGGCCAGCAAGACCCGACTGACAAACGTAGGTGCATTTGCCGCGGTGAACAAGTCGTCAGAGGCGAGGGCGGTTTCCCGCTGCCACGCCTTTTGATGGGATTTAGACGTCGCCCGAATAAACTCGATGCCCATGAGAAACCTCTTGCAGAAGTGAACGAAACTTTTTCGATCGCCCTTCGTTTCTGACTGTGACCAACCCTTTATCAGAGAGGTCCGTCAGGCGGTTATGCCAAGCAGTCACGCCGGGTTTTTGCCGAAGGTCAAACAAGGTTTTCGCATCGCACTCGTTATGGAGTGCAAGCAGATTCAAGGTATCGAGCAAAGTCGGGTCAAGTTCGCCAACCAGCCGGAAATTACGGACAGCTGTTGCTTGCCGCTCCGCGAAAAGGTAAACGTCGCCGTACTTGCCGGCAACGATCTCTGCTTCTTCAATCGTTTCGGGCTCTGCATTTGCAAACACCGTGGGCTTGTGAAACGTGCCGCCAATGTATTCCCGTAGCCCCCGAAGGGATGCTCTAAATGCGCTGGCCGTGATCATGGCTACCCCCTGTAGATCAACGATCACAAAGTCTTCCTCAAGCTTAGGAACTCGGGCGATCAATTCGGCTAGGATCTTTTTACCAGCAGTTTCGCCGGCCCACATGACACCTTCGTCGAGCAACGTCGCGGGTAGCAGAAAGAAGGTGGGATACATTTGCATCATTTAATTCACTGAGTTCGGTGAATATACGTCAAATCTGGACGATGTGCAAATTGCTGATCGCATGGCAACAGGTACTAAGCCTTGAGCTTGCGTTGTTGTGTTGTCCCTCAGGGGGGAGTATCTTGCGAGGCGCGTCGGACGTATGTGGGCAGAGCGTTTTGCCAATTCTATTTTTCCCGACGGTTACAGTTCTTTGTAACGCAAGTCCACACGTGCGAGACGCTGTTGGACGCCGCTCAGTCTGGATGGCGAAAACCGCTGTCGGAGTGGTCAAAACTATGGTCGGCTATGCGTTTGCAGCCGCCAGAACAGCCACCACGCGTACTTGGAAGCATGGTTCTACCGATAGTGCCACGCTGGCCGAAATGCGCTCTAAAGCACGTTCCGGTCGATCCGGTCCAGACTATTTCATAACGCTTAAAAACTTCCATGCCGGTGTCTTTTGCAGTGTCTCAAGCAGCGATGCGCTGTAATGCTCTGGCCTCCACCATTCCACCACCATCTTTCCGAGTTGCGCTTCCCAATTGGCAATTTGGTCTTTCACCGTGGTTACGCTGCCGCACAAATCCTGCCAGTGTTGGCGGGTGCCATGCATGCCACGCAGGCGAACGCTATCAAGGTAGCCGCAGAATGCTGGGTCAAATTTCTTCTTGCCCATCTTGATCTGCATGATGCGATAGCCCCCAAAGGGCGTTTTTATCTCTGCCAACTGGGCCAGCGTCACGGGCTTATTGAATACGCGGCGGCTCTCCAGTTGGGTACGCCCGGTCTTACGCTCCAGCTCTAGTACCAGCTCTGCATCCTCACGCATGGCCGTACGGCTGGCTTTTTCGCCTACCAGTCGTTTGTACTGGTCACTAGCGATCTGGTCGTAGGCGACACCATGATGCGCGGATTCCACACTGCCCACGTATACAGATTGCTGGCGGCCTTGGCGGTTGGTCATTACAAAGACCTTGGTGCCGGACATGGCACCCTTCAAGTCGATGATCAAGTCATCAATCGGAAGTCCGAGTCGCATGCAAACGTCGATACGACGGATTAGCATGGCAGCCGCCATTTCCTTGGCATCCAACGGAAACAGCTTCCTAAACACCTCGATGATCAGGTCGCTGTCGCCGTCTTCCATCTGGTTTGGGTTCAGCACCATCTGCATCGGTGCTCCCTTGTCGGGGATGTTCGGCACGAGGTGAAAGCGCACCACTGCACCACTCTTGAGTTTTAGCACGAAGGCATGCTTAAAGAACGTGCCCTTGGTGCTGCCCCTGACAAGCAGGCGATGGCGCTTGAGTTGCTTCGCCCGATCCAGCACAGTGTCGAGCTCATGCAGGTACACAGGCAGGTCCAGGATCAGTTTGTCGATCGCCATGGTTCCAACAACGGGCGCAGCGCCGTATAGGGCGGCTGCATCGGTGGGTTTCTTGATGAGGTGGTTCTGCTTCAGCTTCTGGTGGTATTGCTTCTGTCCTCCATCTCGCTGAATGATCTTCACTTCACTACTGGTCTTACTGTTCTTATATGCCGATGTTTTTGATGCTTGGCGCATGGTGAATTCCTTTGAAAATACGTGCCGCATTACACGTCTCGCGTTTTGAGTGATCGTGGGCACTGCGGCAACGCTGGTGATTGACTGGAGGTGCCGTCGTTGGCTAATCTCGTCACGCGATGGCTAGGAGGACATGTCATCGGATTGGGTTTGCAGGAAAAGCATGTTTTTCAGTGCTTCCACGTTGCCAGATACATGGCTCGCTTGTTTCCATCGCGGCGAGTTGCCGTCGTTGGCACTATCTGAAATTGGCGTCTGCAAGAACGTCGGTGTTGTTGCGTGAATTGCAGCCTTGGGCTGGCGACCACGCAACATGGGTTGCGACGACTACTCCACGAGCGGTGGCTCAACCTCATCCGGACGGGGCTTGGGCGCGCGAAGGTGCCGGAGAGCATCCGTCCACAGGTCCCGCTCTGCTTTTGTCATCGGCGCGGCAGGTAAGGGCGGTAGCCCCTGGAGTGCGCGGGAAACGGAGGATTTGTGCAGCCCAACCGCCACGCCGATGACCTCCAAGGACTCTTCAGCAGCCCTGAGCTTGGCCATGAAGCGGACTTGCAAAGTTTCGGAAACAAACAGCGTGGAGCGGACCTTCATGCCCTGGGAGCTGCGGCGGATGCTGAGCATCGTCCGCCCCTTTCCCAGTATGCCAAGTTGCAGCAAGGCCCAGCATTCGACGACGAATGCCCACTCGCCATCCGGATCGGGTTCGCAGTCACGGACCAACAGATATTCCTGACAGAGACGGGCCATGCCGGCATCGTGCAGCCCTACAGCCAGCAGCATGACCCGCGTCTTGCGGGCTTGGGCGGCGTTGGCGATGCGCAGCAGCCCCTCGGCCATGGCGGGAGTCAACCGCGTTGGCGCACGCCACTCCACAATGATCCACCCGGGTGCGGTTTCCATGATGGGGAGGAGTGCGCTCAGGCCCTCGTCGCAAGTCCAGTCAAAGTCAGCATCGGAGCCGATTAGATGCAGCTCATGTTCGGCCAATTTTGACTTGGGCGGACAGAATGCCTGTTCTACGAAGTGAATCAGCTCCTGCGCGCGAGGAGTCGCCGGAATCAGGGACAACACCTTAGATACTTTTGGCATGGGGATGCCAAGTTCAGACTGCCCTGCACGGGCTTGGAACGTCAGGGCGTGGCGCAAGAAGGGCAGTCCGGGCGATGCCGGAACGCTCACGATGGTCAGGCCCTCCGGAATAGGCGAGGGTTTGAATTCCACTGCTCGCAGTAGCATCGAGTGAAGATGAGTCTTAACCATGGCTGACCTCCTGCGTCTTGCCGGCTTTGTAGGCCTCAACGGAAGACATGGGCCAGAAAGCGCCGCGACCGCGTTTTACGGGAGCGGGGAACTGGCCAAGCTTGATCTTGCGGTAAATGTTGGCACGAGACTCATTCAAATACTGCGCCATGAAGTCCATGCGCACGTCAGGGTCCAGGCCCGCCGCACGCTGAGTAGCTACGCGGTTGATCGCAGCCAAGTAGGTTGCATCTTTCTTCTGGACGACAGACATTGTCATTTGGACTTGCGAGGTCGGTTCAGTTAACGCCGGCACGACTTCCGGCAAGCGAACGTCAACCGCCAAGTCTTCCGACAATGTGCCATTCGCGGAATCAGAGTGAGTTTCCGTGTGCGATCGGGGTTGGACGCAGTCAAGGTGTCCAAAGAACTGGTAGACCTTATCCGACTTGGCACAGCGGCACAAAATCCCTTCGATTCGTTTCGAGCCCGGACAAAGGTCCGGCGCGGATGCAGCAGGCGGTACGTCGTCCGCCACCGGTTCACCGCAATCACTACAGGCCACCAATCTGCCGACCCCGAAGTACCGATTGCCCCCATTCTTAAACTGCCATCGACCAGCTTTGCTTTGGCCGTGATAGGTCCAGTCTGTCTGTGGTGTGGCGACAAACGCATTTTTGAGTGGGGCGTTCAACACTGTTTCATCCATGTCCATGTGGACCTCCTTGGTCGCTAAGAGTTGCTGTGCGAAATGCACTTTTCCCTAGCTGTAGATGGTTTACAAGGCTCCTTTTTTGAATTTAAATGGAGGAATGAAAAGAGGTTTAGAAAAATGAAAATGACTGATGAACAAAGAAAAGAAGAGGATAAAAAAGAGGACACTTCTATGCTGTATTTTTCGCATGAGTGGAGTCGATCGACGGCCGTGGCACGGCTCTGTGTGCCTCGTCAGCGATACGATGGCTCATCCAACAATCTGACGCAGAGGGTTCTTACGCTGGTAGAGGATGCGTTCCATGGGAAACCGGCCAGACTGAAGGAGGATGAGGACCTGGCCGACGATGCCGAGTCCATGTTGGACGCTATTGGAAAAATCCGAGCAAGGATGGAACAGCTGGGTCTTGAACCGCGGCATACGATGTATGCGGTGTTATGGATTCGGTTGTTGCGCTCACTGTCGATACCAATCCAAGACCTGGCGTACCGCGCGCTAGGTTTATGGCGGCTGAACTGCGAGACCGAGGGCACTGTTTTTTTCAGCGGGGACGAACAATCAAAAAAACAGCCACTTAGACTTTCAGGGCAAAAGACGCGAAGCGGGTTTACGGTAGAGGAACTCATGCTCCGTGATGTGAAGTCGGAGTCTGTGCATTTCGCAAGAGCGTGGCGGTTGATGATCGTTCCGCGAAGACGGGGGGGTGACGCTAGTACGGACCGCGTCCAACCAGCCGCATCAGACAGTGTCCTGTTGCCAGTTCGTAGCGCTGAACCGAAGCCCACCAGGCTGAAGCGTCAGTCAATGGCGTCGTATCGAAGACAATGCGGATCGGGCGTTATGGAGCAGTTGGAAAATGCGCTGGCCAAGGAAGCAAAATCCGGACGCGGTCTACTGACGGAGCCCGGCAAAGGAAGACGGAAGTACCAAAGCGAGTTGTCTGCGTTAGCGCTTCTACGTAAACTCAAAGGCAACCCAGCTCTGAATTTGGTTGGGACGGACAGCACATTGCGCAAAGCGCTTTCCGCGTTTGTCAGCTGTCCGCGTGGTCGTCCCAAAAAATTGGCACCAGTCGAATACGGGGTAAGGCGAAAACCTCGTTAACCGGTGACGTTTAAGCCGCGTCGGTCTGAGACTTCACTTCGGGATCATCCAGCAGCCGAAACAATGTTTCTAGTGCTTGGCGTTTTTCGTCCATATAGTCATGTCCGTCGTAATGGCGCGCTTGCACTCCTGCGATGCCATGAGACTGTAGGCGCCCCCGAATTTCAGAACTGACACGTGCGCTGGCGAGGATGGTTTCCACCCCGGAGCGGATGCGCTTGGCCTGGAATTCCGGTAACGCGTGCGCCGCTTCCACCGCCCAAGCGCTTAACGTGGTTGCCGCCAAGTGGGTTTCGCCCTTGTCGGTGCTGATGGCGTAGACACCCTGCGGTTTGCATTCCAGCATGGCCACGACTGCTTGAGGTACCAGCGGAACGGTGTGAGGTCTCGGTGGTTTTCCGGGACGCCCCTTACCGTCATATAGCCTGACGAGGTTGCCCATTACGTTATCCGTGCGCAACATGACCAGTTGCTGAATGCGTTGCCCGCCTGTCAGCAGATGTAGTCGAAGGACTGCACCACGGAACCCAGGCGCAGTTTTGATCGCTTGCCAGTAGATTCTCAATTCTGCACTGGTTAAGGGGCGCTTGTCTGCTTTGTTCGCGCTCTCATCTGGTTCGGTATCGGCGGCGGGATTTGCAGTGACCTTGTAATCTTTGAACTTCACCGGAACGCTAGCTTTTGACCGCGACGCTCTGGCTGTTTGGTATGCGGCGCGCACGTAGCTGCGCAGCTTGTTCGCGGTGCGACCTTTGCCCAGTTCCAAGGCGCGACGCATCATGTCTGCGATCTGTTCCCCGGTCACTTGGTTGGCAGGCAGCGCGGCCACTTTCGGCCATGGCTCAAATATGTGCACTTTGCATATGCTGCGCACGTCTTTGTGCGCGACGCGACCGATGGCTTCCAAATGGTCTGCATAGTCGATCAGCAGATTCTTAAGCGTGAAATGCTCGGCCTCGGTCTTCGCCTCTTCAGTTTTGGCGTGCTCTTTTTTCTTGGCCGCGAGAAGGGCAGGGCGGCCTCCGTCTTGCTTGTGTGTGTCGTGCTGAATAGCCAGAGCTTCTGCGGCACGAACGGCTGCTGCATATGAATGGCCACGCTCCGTGGGCGTAAGGCTCTTCGGCGCTGCGGCCGAATCGTAAACTCCAATTTTCACCCGCTCACTGGTGGAACCCATGCTGTAGCGCCAGTAGAACACCGCTGCGCCCCCAGTTTGCTTGCGAACTTGTAGCGCACCTGTGGGCCTGATTTTGGTCAACGTTTTGAAGACGCCAGTCGGTGCTTCATTGATAATTTGACCAGTTGTTTTCGTTGCCAGATTCGTTGCCAATTTGAAGCCCAGTTATTTGCCCGTTGCCAGAATATTGCCAGAATATTTCTTGATGACAAAACTCACTAACGGACTATTTTGGAATTAAATTTATATAAATCAACAACTTATGATTTTTTTCCAGTTCTATGAAATCTAATGAAATCCATGTTTTTCAGACTTTTAATCCGTTTGTCGTGGGTTCGACCCCCGCACGTCCCACCAAAATTGTAGAAGCCCGCTATCCAAAAGATAGCGGGCTTTTTGCATTCCACGTTGGGCGTGGAATGTTGCAGATCAATGCGCCAGGGCCTTTAGCACATTTTCTGCCGTGGCCGGTGCAGCCAGCTGCACCACTGCGCCATCGTTCCGGGCCGTGGCAATAGCGTCCTTGAGGGCTTCGAAAACGCTGATGGCCAGCATGAAGGGCGGTTCACCCACGGCCTTGCTACCGAAGACGTTGTCCTCGAAGTTGGGCTGCTCCCACAGCGCTACCTTGAAGTGCGCCGGTATGTCGCCGGTGGCTGGGATCTTGTAGGTGCTGGGCGCGTGGGTGCTCAGATAGCCCTTGTCGTTCCACACCAACTGCTCGGTGGTCAGCCAACCCATGCCCTGTATAAAGCCGCCCTCGACCTGGCCAATATCGATGGCCGGGTTGATGCTGGTGCCGGCGTCGTACAGCACGTCCACCTTCAACACCTTGCTTTCGCCGGTCAGGGTGTCGATGGCCACTTCGGTGCAGGCAGCGCCGTAGGCAAAGTAGTAGAACGGGCGCCCGGTCAGTGTGGTCTTGTCGTAGTGGATCTTGGGTGTGCGGTAGAAGCCGTCACTCCACAACTGTATGCGGTTGGCATAGGCCTGCTGCACCACGCTGGCAAAGGGTCGGCTGCACACCGGGGTGCTGATTTCACCGCTTTTGAAACGCACAGCGCCTGGGCCGCAGTTGTCCAGCCCGGCCACAAACTGCGCCAGGTTGTCGCGCACATTGCGGGCTGCGTACTGGGCGGCGCGGCCATTCAGATCGGTGCCGCTGGAGGCGGCCGTGGCCGATGCATTGGGGACCTTGCTGGTGTCGCTGGCGGTGGCCAGCACGCTTTCAAATGCAATGCCCAGCTCGTCGGCCACGATTTGCGCCACCTTGGTGTTCAGGCCCTGGCCCATCTCGGTGCCGCCGTGGTTTACCTGCACGCTGCCATCGGTGTAGACATGCACCAGTGCACCGGCCTGGTTGAACAGCGTGGCGGTGAATGAGATGCCGAACTTTACCGGCGTGATGCTGATGCCGCGTTTGATCACCGCGCTGCCAGCGTTCCAGGCGGCAATCGCGGCCCGGCGTTGCTGGTAGCTGGACGTTTGTTCTATCTGCTCCAGCATGGGGTGCAGGATGTTGTCCTCCACCTTCATCTGGTAGTGGGTCGTATCGCGTGTCGGGTTGGGCGTGTGCGCCGCGTCATAGAGGTTGTGGCGGCGCACGGCCAGCGGGTCCAGGTGGAGCTGGCGGGCGATCTCGCTGAGTATGCTTTCGATGACGATCACGCCCTGCGGTCCGCCAAAGCCGCGGAAAGCGGTATGGCTCTGGGTATGGGTTTTCAGGCGGTAGGAGGCGATGTCCACATCGGCCAGAAAGTAGGCGTTGTCCACGTGGAAGACGGCGCGGTCGGCCACCGGGCCGCTGAGGTCGGCACTGAAGCCGCAATTGGCCAGCATGGTCAGCTGTAGGCCGCAGATAAGACCTTGGTCGTCGTAACCCACGGTGTAGTCGTAGGCAAACGGGTGGCGCTTGCCAGTGACCATGAAGTCGTCATCCCGGTCCAGGCGCAGCTTGATGGGGTGGCCCAGCTTCTGTGCAGCCACGGCGGCCCACACGGCTAGATGCCCGGCCTGGGTTTCCTTGCCACCAAAGCCGCCGCCCATGCGCCGGCATTCCACCCGTACAGCGTGGTTGGCAATGCCCAGCGCGTGGGCCACCCAATGTTGAACTTCGCCTGGGTGCTGGGTGCTGGAGTGCACCAGCCACTGGCCTTGCTCCTGGGGCAGCACATAGGCTACCTGGCCCTCCAGGTAAAAGTGTTCCTGGCCACCTACTTCCAGCTGGCCGCTGAGGGTGTGGGGTGCCTGGGCCAGGGCTGCTGCGGCATCGCCCCGGCGCACAAATACCGGCGGCAGCACATAGCTTTTGGCGGCGTGGGCCTGGCGCACATCCAGCAGGGCGGGCAGGGGGCTGATGTCGAGCTGGACGGCGCGTGCGGCGGCGCGTGCCTGCATGACCGAGTCGGCGACCACCAGGCCTATCACCTGGCCGATGTGGTGCACCGTGTCGATGGCAAAAATGGCTTCGTCGTGTGCGAATGCGGCCAGGATGGGGTCGCCGGGGATATCGGCGGCCAGCACTACGCCTTGTACACCGGGCATGGCTAGCGCGGCGGTCGTATCTACCTTGTGCAGCGTGCCGTGGGCCACGTTGGACAGGATGGGCGCGGCGTACAGCGTGCCGCGTACCTCGGGCAGGTCGTCCACGTAATGGGCGGCGCCAGCCACCTGGGCGCGGGCGCTTTCATGGGCCACGCTACGGCCCGCGGCGGCCGGGGTTAGAGAGAGTTTTTCGAGTTTTTCCGGGGCGTTCATACCAGGGCCTCCACGTCCAGGGTGGCCAGATTGATCTGGGTCTGGCCCTGGCTTTCCAGCCAGAATCGTTGCAGCAAATTGCCCAGCACCTCGCTGCGGTAGGCGGCCGAGGCGCGCATGTCGGAGATGGGCTGGAACTCGGCGCGCAGCACGGCGGCGGCGGCCTGCACCGTGGCCTGGTTCCAGGGCTGGCCGACCAGGGCGGCCTGGGTTTGCAGCGCACGCACCGGGGTAGCGGCCACGCCGCCCGCGCCTATGGAAGCGGTGTGCACCAGGCCATCTTTCAACGTCAGTTGCAGCGCCAGGCAGACGGCGGAAATGTCGTCGTCGAAGCGTTTGGAAATCTTGTAGACCTGCATCAGCTCGCCTTGCGGGCGGGGCACGTCGATCCAGGCCAGCACCTCGTCGGGTGCCATCACATTGCTGCGGTAGCCGGTGTACAGGTGTTCCAACGGCAGGCTGCGCGTACCGCGAAGGCTTGCCAGGCCCACGCTGGCACCCAGGGCGATCAGCAGCGGCATGGAGTCGCCAATCGGCGAGCCATTGGCCACGTTGCCGCCCAGCGTGCCCGAGTTGCGTACCGGCAGGCCGGCGAAGCGGCTGGCAAAGCTGTGCAGTTGCGGCCGGTCGGCCACCAGCGCGCTGAAGGCGTCTTGCAGGGTGACCGCCGCGCCGATGCGGATGCCGTCGGCCTGTGGCTGGATCTGCCGCAACTCGGCCACCTGGGTGACGTCCAGCACGCTGTCGAAATGCTTGTGCATCTTGGTGACCCACAGGCCTACGTCGGTGCAGCCGGCCACGATCTGGGCCTGCGGGTTTGCTGCGCGTGCGGCAGTGAGCTCGGCCAGGGTGGTGGGCGATTTATAAGAAAAATCGGCCTGCAGCGCTGGTTTTGTCTGCGCAAGTAGCTCTAATTTTTGTAGCAAGGCGGATTCGTCTATATGAACCGGTGGCAGGCTGGCCATTTGCTGCGCGGCGTCCAAAATCGGCCGGTAGCCGGTGCAGCGGCACAGATTGCCCGAGAGTTCCTCTTGTGCCAGCTGGCGGCTGATGCCCTGGCCGCGGCACACATGGTTCTGGTACATGCCAAACAGGCTCATCACAAAGCCGGGCGTGCAAAAACCGCACTGCGAACCGTGGCACTGCACCATGGCTTCCTGAACTGGATGGAGGTCGCCATTGGCCTGGGCCAGGTCTTCCACCGTCCACAAGGCCATGCCGTCCACCGAGTGGGCCAGGCGTATGCAGCTGTTGATGGCGCGAAAGCGCAGGCTGCCATGTTCATGGCTATGGGGCTCAGCCAGCACCACGGTGCAGGCGCCGCAGTCGCCTTCGCCGCAGCCTTCCTTGGTGCCGATGGCGCCCAGGTCTTCGCGCAGCACCTGCAGCAGGGTGCGGTCGGGCGGCACGTTGTTCAGTGTCACGGTCTGGCCACGCCGGATGAAGCGCAGAGGGTGGGTTGTCATAAGGTGTGGAGTCCTAGCGGGGCTGAAACGATATAAGTCAAAGTCAATGGATGCAGCATACGGCAAGCCTAAAAACGTGAATACGTTCTAAGGAACACTAGGCGCGGTTGCGCTGCTTTTCAAATGCGTCGCCGCCATGCCTGTGCATTTCCTGTGCCGCAACCTCACCAGCCACAGCCGGATTGGCGTGTGAGAAGCCGGATGAACGGCACAAGAACCTGTTCATACTTACGCCCTGTGGCAGGCCGCATATTCAGAGCCTAGTCTGGACACGCCCCACAATACATACGCCAAGATATATGACCTGCATCCACGAGCACCTATGAGAGACCAGACGCTTTTCGACAAGATCGACCTCCATCTCATCAGGGTCCTCCATACCGTGCTCACCGAAAGCAGTGTTTCCCGTGCCGCCATCCGCCTGGGCATGACCCAGCCCGCGGTCAGTGCCGCCTTGAAGCGTCTGCGCGATTTGGCCGATGACCCCATTTTGGTGCGCTCCGGCTCTGGCATGGTGCCCACCGACGCTGGGTTGCGCATGCTCAACCCCAGCGTCAGCATCCTGCGGGCGGCCGAGGTGCTGTTCAGCGATGTGCGCGGATTTGAGCCCAAGACGGCCCAGAGCACTTTCCGCATTGCTGCCAGCGACTATTTGGACCCGCTATTTCTGCCCCAACTGGTGGCCCGTCTGAAGGCTGAGGCCCCACTGTGTACGGTGGAGATCCACAGTCTGTCGGGCCAGCTGGACTACCACGCCCACCTGGCCCAGGGCGAGCTGGACGTGGTGGTGGGCAATTGGAGCAGCCCGCCGGAAGACCTGCACATCGCCCGCCTGTTTGGCGACGAGGTGGTCAGCCTGGTCAGCTCCGACCACCCCGCCGTGCGCCGTGGCTGGGACCAGGCCACCTGGCTGGCAGCCGAGCACATTGCACCCACGCCGGTGTACCCGGGGGCCAAGGGGGTGATCGACGAGCACCTGGACAGCCTGGGTTTGCGGCGCAGTATTAACGCGCGCTGCGCGCATTTCGGGTTGATCCCGGCCATGGTGGCATCGAGCTTGCTGGTACTGACCACAGGACGCCAGTACTGCGAGCGCTATGCGGCGACGCTGCCGGTCAAGATATTGCCTTGTCCCATCGCTTTCCCGCGCATGATGTACTACCAGCTGTGGCATGCCCGCACCCACACCTCTGCCTCGGGCAAGTGGTTGCGTGCCTTGACCAAGTCGGTGGCTGCGTCGCTACGAAAAGCATAGCTGCTCGTGTACGATTACTCTGCGCTAGCGGCATTATTTTTATAAATCGAGATTCCCAAGGTATGGCCCCACCCAGACTGCAACTGACGAACATCACCAAGCGCTACCCGGCCGTGGTGGCCAATAGCGGCGTGTCGCTGGCGGTGCAGCCGGGCGAGGCCCATGCCGTGCTGGGCGAGAACGGCGCGGGCAAGTCCACGCTGATGAAGATCATCTACGGCTCGGTCAAGCCCGACGAAGGCACGGTGCTGTTCAACGGCCAGCCGGTGCACATCCGCAACCCGCAGGAAGCGCGGGCGCTGGGCATCAGCATGGTGTTCCAGCACTTCAGTTTGTTCGACACCCTCACCGTGGCCGAGAACGTGTGGCTGGGCCTGGACAAAAGCCTGAGCCTGGCCGAAGTCACCCAGCGCATCACCGCCAAGGCCAGCGCCTACGGCCTGGACATCGACCCCAGCCGCCCGGTGCACACCCTGAGCGTGGGCGAGATGCAGCGGGTGGAAATCATCCGCTCGCTGCTCACCAACCCGCAATTGCTGATCCTGGACGAGCCCACCTCGGTGCTGACGCCGCAGGCGGTGGAGAAGCTGTTCGTGGTGCTCAAACAGCTGGTGTCCGAGGGCTGCAGCATTCTCTACATCAGCCACAAGCTGCATGAAATTCGTGAACTCTGCACCGCCTGCACCGTGCTGCGCGGCGGCAAGGTCACCGGCGTGTGCAACCCTACCGAGGAAAGCAATGCCTCGCTCAGCCGCCTGATGATTGGCGCCGAGCCACCCGCGTTGCAGCACCGCGATATCAAGACCGGCCCCACTGTGCTGCGCGTGCGCGGCTTGCACTTGGCACGCGAAGACCAGTTTGGTGTGGACCTGGATGGCATCGACCTGGATGTGCGCGAGGGCGAGGTGGTCGGTATTGCTGGCGTCTCCGGTAACGGCCAGCGCGAGCTGCTGTACGCCTTGTCCGGTGAAGACGTGCGGGCCCGGCCCGACATGGTGCAGGTGTTTGGCCGCGACGTAGGCCAGATGGGCCCCGGCCCGCGCCGTGCCATGGGCGTGCATTTCGTGCCCGAGGAGCGTCTCGGCCGTGGCGCCGTGCCCACCATGGGCCTGGCACACAACCTATTGCTGACGCGCATCGACGCGGTGGCCGGCAGCGGCTGGATCAAGCTGGGTGCGCTGCAGGCCCAGGCCCAGGCCATCATCGACCGCTTCAAGGTCAAGGCTGGAGGGCCGAATGCGGCTGCCAAGTCCCTGTCGGGCGGCAACTTGCAAAAGTTCATTGTGGGCCGCGAGATTGATGCCAAGCCCAAGCTGTTGATCGTGTCCCAGCCTACCTGGGGGGTGGACGTGGGGGCTGCGGCGCAGATCCGTGGCGAGATTCTGGCGCTGCGCGATGCTGGTTGCGCGGTGCTGGTGGTCAGCGAAGAGCTGGACGAATTGTTTGAAATATGCGATCGCCTGCACGTGGTAGCCAAGGGGCGCTTGTCCCCGTCCATCCCGCGTGCGCAGGCCACCGTGGCCCAGATTGGAGAATGGATGAGTGGATTGTGGAATGCCCCGCCTGTGGTGGCTACGCCGGTGGCAGCAATGGCAGAGGTGGTCTATGTTCAAGCTTGAACCCCGCCCCCAGCCGTCCAAGTTCTGGGGCTACGGCTCGCCCATTCTGGCGCTGCTGATCACGGTGTTGATTGGCATTGCGCTGTTCGTTGTGTTGGGCAAAGACCCGGCCAAGGGCCTGCAGGTGTTTTTCTGGGAGCCGATCAAAAGCCCATATGCGCTGGGCGAGTTGATGGTCAAGGCCGTGCCCTTGCTGTTGATTGCGCTGGGCCTGGCCGTGTGCTTTCGCTCCAACGTTTGGAACATTGGGGCCGAGGGCCAGTACCTGCTGGGTGCCATTTTTGCCGGTGGCGTGGCGCTGATGGCTGATAAGGGCAGCAGCCCCTGGATCGTCGTGCCCATCTTGCTGGCCGGTGTGCTGGGCGGCATGGCCTGGGCCAGCGTCACGGCGGTGCTGCGCGACAAGTTCAATGCCAGCGAGATTCTGGTGAGCCTGATGCTGGTGTATGTGGCCGTGCTCATCCTGGGCTATATGGTGGATGGCCCCTGGAAAGACCCGATGGGGCATAACTTCCCGCAGTCCAAGAACTTCGAGGCCGTGACGCAGATCCCGCGCATCTGGAAGGGCTCTCGCGTCAGCATTGGGCTGTGGATGGCGCTGGCGGGCGTGGCGGTGCTGTGGGTGTTCCTGTTCCGCACACGCGCTGGTTTCGCACTGCAGGTGGGTGGGCTGGCGCCGGCCGCGGCGCGCTATGCCGGGTTTTCCTCGCGCAAGGCTTTGTGGACGGCGCTGCTGGTGTCGGGCGCCACGGCTGGCTTGGCCGGCGCACTGGAGGTGGCCGGGCCGCTGGGCCAGCTGACGCCTTATGTGCCGGCGGGCTACGGTTTCGCGGCCATCATCGTGGCCTATGTGGGGCGGCTGCACCCGGTGGGCATGGTGTTCTCTGCCGTGCTGATGAGCATGTTCTACATCGGTGGTGAGCTGGCGCAGTCGCGCCTGGGTCTGCCCAAGTCGCTGACCGGGGTGTTCCAGGGTCTGCTGCTGTTTACCTTGCTGGGCTGCGATACCTTGATCGCATACCGCGTACGTTTGGGGCTGACCCGGATCGCCCACATTGCTACCGGGGGAGCGAAGTAATGGAATCGTATTTCTTGCTATTTGGCGACATGCTCAACGCCGGCACCGTGCTGGCCTTGGCGGCCCTGGGGCTGTTGATCAACGAACGTGCAGGCATCGTCAACCTGGGTGCCGAGGGCATGATGCTGTGTGCGGCCATTGCCGGTTTTGCTACGGTGGTGCATACCGGTAACGACTGGCTGGGCTTTGCGGCGGGCATGGGCGCGGGCGCGCTGCTGGCGGCGGTGTTTGGCGTGCTGGTGATCTGGCTCAACACCAACCAGTACGCCACCGGCCTGGCCTTGAGTCTGTTCGGTTCCGGCTTTTCTGCATTCGTGGGCATCCAGTACGTGCAGGAAAAGCTGCCGGAGCGGGTGCAGTTCTCGGTGCCCTTGCTGGGCGACATTCCCTTGGTGGGGTCGGCGCTGTTCCGCCAGCATCCGCTGGTATATGTGACGATGGCGCTGACCCTGGGCTTGATCTGGTTCCTGTACCGCACGCGCTCTGGCCTGGTGCTGCGCTCGGTGGGTGAGTCGCCCGAGTCGGCCCACGCGCTGGGCTATCCCGTGCGCCGCATCCGCTTCATGGCCGTGGTGGCTGGTGGTGCCATGTGTGGCCTGGCGGGTGCTTTTGTGTCGCTGGTCTACACCCCACTGTGGGTGGAGGGCATGGTCGCCGGGCGCGGCTGGATTGCCCTGGCGCTCACCACTTTTGCTACCTGGCGGCCGGCCCGCGTGTTGCTGGGAGCCTACCTGTTTGGTGGCGTGACCATGCTGTCCTTCCATCTGCAGGGAACGGGGGTCAACGTGCCCAGCCAGTTCCTGAGCATGCTGCCCTATCTGGCGCCTATCGTGGTGCTAGCGCTGATCTCGCGCAACCCGGCGTGGATACGCATGAATATGCCCGCGTCGCTGGGGAAACCGTTTTTTCCCGGTTCATAATGTTTTGTTACTCTTTTTTCAACCCTGCCTGAAAGTGCTTTTGCCATGACTGACTTGAAGAAACGCTCCCTCATCCAACTCGCTGCCGCGTCCGCGGTGGCGGCAGCCCTGGCGGGTTGCGGCAAGAAGGAAGAGCCGGCACCTGCTGCCCCTGCGGCAGCCCCTGCTTCCGCGCCTGCGGCCGAGGCTGCACCCGCCAAGCCCGAGCCGCTGAAGGTGGCGTTTGCCTACCTGGGCCCCGTGGGCGATGGTGGCTGGACCTATGCACACGACCGTGGCCGCCTGGCGCTGGAAAAGGAACTGGGCGACAAGATCGTCACCAGCTACGTGGAAAACGTGCCCGAGTCCGCCGACGCCGAACGCGTGCTGCGCGACATGGCCGGCCAAGGCAACAAGCTGATCTTCGGCACCACCTTCGGCTACATGGAACCCATGCTGAAGGCCGCTGCCGACCTGAAGGATGTGAAGTTCGAGAACGCCACCAGCTACAAGACGGCTGACAACGTGCGTACCTACGACAGCCGTACCTACGAAGGCGCCTACATGGCCGGCATCATCGCGGGCAAGATGACCAAGACCAACGTGCTGGGCATCGTGGGGTCTGTGCCAATTCCTGAAGTGATCCGCAACATCAACAGCTTCACCCTGGGCGCGCAAAGCAGCAACCCCAAGATCAAGACCAAGGTGGTCTGGGTGAACGAATGGTTCAGCCCACCCAAGGAAACCGAAGCCGCCACCTCGCTGATCAACGGCGGCGCCGACATCCTGTTCCAGAACACCGACTCTTCCGCCGTGCTGAAGACCGCTGAAAGCAAGGGCAAGCGCGCCTTTGGCTGGGATTCGGACATGTCCGCCTATGGCCCCAAGGCCCATCTGGCATCCAGCATCATCAACTGGGGCCCGTACTACATCAAGGCCACCAAGGACGCTCTGGACGGCAAGTGGGCTACTGGCCAAGCTTGGTGGGGTGTGAAGGAAGGCGCGATTGATGTCGTGTCCATCGCCGATGACGTGCCAGCTGAAACCAAGGCCAAGATCGACGAAGTCAAGAAGGGCTTGGCCGACGGCAGCTTCGCCATCTGGAAGGGCCCCATCGTGGGTCAGGACGGCAAGGTGCTGGTCGCTAAGGACGCCGTGGCGGATGACGCCTTCCTGCAAGGCATCAACTTCTACGTGAAGGGTGTTGAGGGCAAGGTTCCTGGCGGGAAGTAAGCACACCCCCAGGCTTGCGCACTGCGTGTCGCCGCCAACCCCCTTGCAGGGGGCAACAGCAGCGGCCTGGCAAAGCCAGCTCCGCGCTGTTTCTGGAAGGGGCCTCGCTGCGCTGGCCTGGGTGAAGAAAAGGAAGTTTCTCCTTTAAAAGCCGCTCTTCGGAGCGGCTTTTTTATTGCGGCACAGTCTTTGCTGAATGGCTTGAAGATGATTGAAAAAACGCTTTGGCATCCGGTGGCCGCCAGTGAGGCGGTGGCGCAGCAGCCGCTGGGGGCTACTTTGCTGGACCAGCCGTTGGTGCTGTGGCGCGACGCGGCGGGTGGGGTGCATGCTTGGGCGGACCAGTGCCCGCACCGGGGTGCGCGGTTTTCGCTGGGCCAGGTGCGTGATGACCGGCTGGAGTGCCCTTACCACGGCTGGCAGTTCGCGGCCTCGGGGCAGTGTGTGCGGGTGCCGGCGTTGCCGGGCTTTGTGCCGCCGGTGGGACATACCGCCACGGTCTTTGCGGCTTGCGAACGCTATGGCTTGGTGTGGGTGCAGTTGCAGGCGCCTGCCTCACCGCAGGAGCTTGTACCGTTTGCTGCCGAGTCCGATGCGCGGCTGCGCAAGCTGTTGTGCGGCCCGTATGACGTGGCCACCAGTGCGCCGCGCCTGGTCGAGAATTTTCTGGACATGTCGCACTTTGCCTTTGTGCACGAAGGCTGGCTGGGCACGCGCGAGGCATCGTCCATCGACGACTACCGGGTGGACAGCACAGCGCAGGGCCTGTGGGCCACGCAGTGCAAGGCCTGGCAGCCCCAATCCAGCTTGCAGGCCACCGGGCCGGCCCAAGTGGAGTACAGCTATGCGGTCGAAGCGCCCTATACGGCGGTACTCACCAAGCTGCCTGACCCGGCGCAAGTGGCGTTGCAAGACTACCGCGAGGCCATCGCCCTGTTCATCTGCCCGCAGGGGCCCGAGCGCAGCCGGGTCTGGTTTAGACTGGCTTCCAATGACTGGACCAGCACCATCGATGCCATGCGGGCCTTTCAGCACACCATCTTTACGCAAGACCAGCCCGTGCTGGAGTCGCAGAGCCCCAAGTGCTTGCCGCTGGACCTGCGCGCCGAGCTGCACACGGCGGCGGACAAAGCTTCCTCCGCCTACCGCCGCTATTTGAAAAACCTGGGCATTACTTTTGGAGTCTGTTGATGCACACCTTTACCGTCCCCCCCATCGCCGCAGACCGTCTGCCCGCGCTCTTGCGCGCCATGCCCAAGGCCGAGCTGCATATGCACATCGAGGGCTCGCTGGAGCCTGAGCTGATCTTCGCCCTGGCGCAGCGCAACCAGGTGGCCATTCCCTACGCCAGCGTGGAGGAGCTGCGCCGTGCCTACGCCTTTACCAATCTGCAGAGCTTTCTGGACATCTACTACGCAGGCGCCAGCGTGCTGCTGACCGAGCAGGACTTCTACGACATGGCGCATGCCTATCTGGCCCGTGCCGCTGCCGACAACGTGGTGCATACCGAGATGTTTTTCGACCCCCAGACGCATACCGCGCGCGGCGTGCCCATTGAGGTGGTGATCAACGGCCTGCATCGCGCCTGCCAGGACGCGCACAAGCAGTGGGGGCTGAGCGCGGTGCTGATACTGTGCTTTCTGCGCCACCTCAGCGAGGCAGATGCGTTCGAGGTGTTGGAGCAGGCACTGCCGTACCAGGACAAATTCGTCGGCGTGGGCCTGGACTCCAGCGAGCTGGGCCACCCGCCCGAGAAGTTCGCTCAGGTCTTCGCCAAGTGCCGCAGCCTGGGCCTGCGCCTGGTGGCCCACGCGGGCGAGGAGGGGCCGCCTGCCTATATCTGGAGCGCGCTGGACGTGCTCAAGGTCGAGCGCATCGACCACGGCGTGCAGTCCTTCCAGGATGCCCTGCTGATGCAGCGCCTGGCCAAGGACCGCATCCCGCTGACGGTGTGCCCGCTGTCCAACCAGAAGCTGTGCGTGTTCCCCAACCTGGCCGACCACAACCTGGGCCGCCTGCTCGATGCCGGCCTGGTGGCCACGGTGAACTCAGACGACCCGGCCTACTTTGGCGGCTACATCAATGAGAACTTCACCCAGACCTTCGCCGCCACCGGCTTGGGCGCGCAGCAGGCTTACCAGCTAGCGGCCAATAGCTTCGAGGCCAGCTTCATCGACGCCAGCCATAAGAAAGCCCTGACCGATCGCCTGCAAGCCTGCTTCACCGGCTTTTAGGCTGGTTGGAAAATTTATAGAAAATAGGCTGCTGGCGCAGATAGCACCTGCGCTAGCAGCTATTTTTTCTATAGTGAAATGATGGGCTGGGTTTCACATTCCTTTACATATTCGGCGCTGTTCTTTGTCACCGTTGCTGGCTAGCATGCCTAGCTTCGTAGACAACAAACCAGCCAGGAATGCCATGACGGACCCACGAGACTCCACCGAAGACTCTGCAAGCACCAGCCCAGTACCCGAACTCAAGCGCCGCCACTTCCTGGGCGGTATGGCCACGGCCGGCGTGGGCGCCACGCTCACCGCCTGCGCAACCGACAGCATGCGTGGTGCCAGCCCTATGGAGAGCAGCGCGCTGGACAGCGCCTTGCAGAAAAACGTCAAAACTGTGGTTGTGATCTACGCTGAAAACCGCAGCTTCAACAACCTGTTTGCCAACTTCCCCGGTCTGGAAAAGCCTTTGTCGGCCCTGAAGCCCGGCGACTTCGCCCAGCGTGACCGCGACGGCAAGCTGCTGGGCAAGCTGCCGCAGACCTGGGGCGGTGTGGTGCAAGTCGGCACGCAGGTGGTCGAAGGTGTGACCTACGAGGCCGGCACGCAGTACCAGACCGATCTGCCGAATGCCCCGTATGCGCTCAAAGGCCCGCAGGGCGAGGCGTTGCCGCTGGGCCTGGTCACGCGCGACCTGATCCATGCCTTCTTTCACAACCAGATGCAGATCAACGGCGGCAAGAACGACGGCTTTGTGGCCTGGGGCGACGCGGGTGGCATCACCATGGGCTACTACGCCGACACCCGCTACAACCTGCGCCTGTGGGACATCGCCCAGGAATTCGTGCTGTGCGACAACTTCTTCCAGGGCGCATTCGGCGGCTCCTTCCTGAACCACCAGTACCTGGTGACCGGCACCGTGCCCTTCTACCCGGACGTGATGAACTCGCCCGCCCGTACCCAGGTGGCCAGGTTGCAAAGCAGCGACCCGACCGACTACCGCCTGAAGCCCACCGAGAACAGCCCGGCCAGCGCCATGGACGGCCCGCCAAAGTTCGACCCCAATGCCCTTACGCCCGATGGTTACGCCGTGAACACCATGGCGCCACCATATTGGCCTACCTGGTCGCGCGACAGCGCCCGGCCCGACTACGCCGAGCCCAACCAGCCCAGCGTGCTGGTGCCGCAGGTGCACCAGCATATCGGTGACAAGCTGGACAAGAAGGGCGTGGATTGGGCCTGGTACGCCGGCGCCTGGCAGGCCACGCTCGATCAGTTCAAGGACTCCAAGGGCATCCCCAAGATCCCCAACTTCCAGTATCACCACCAGCCGTTCAACTACTTCAAGAACCTCGGCCCCGAGAACCCCACCGCCCGCACCAAGCACCTGCGCGACGGCGGCCTGGGTGACGAAACGCGCACCAACCGCTTCTTCGCCGACATCGAAGCCGGCAAGCTGCCGCCGGTGACCTTCTACAAACCCCAGGGCAATCTGAACATGCACGCTGGCTATGCGGACGTGGCCAGCGGCGACCGCCACATCGCCCACGCCATCAAGCTGCTGCGCGCCAGCCCGCAGTGGGACAACATGGTGGTTATCGTCACCGTGGATGAAAACGGCGGCTGGTGGGACCACGTGGCGCCACCCAAGGGCGACCGCTGGGGCCCGGGTACGCGCCTGCCGGCGATGGTGATTTCGCCTTTCGCCCGCAAGGGCACGGTGGACCACACCATTTACGACACCGGCTCCATCCTGCGCCTGATCACCCGCGTGTTCGGCCTGGAGAAGCTGGACGGGCTGAAGGAGCGCGATGACGCCATGGTTGCGCGCGGCCAGCAGCCCATGGGCGACATGACCAACGCCCTGCAATTCAAATCTTGATGAAATAGGCCGCTAGCGCAGGTACTACCTGCGCTAGCAGCTACTAAAACTGTAGTAAACGCCGGGGCGGCGTTCAGCTGCCTTCGAACAGGCCGCCTACGTTCAGGATGTCGTAGGCAATCTCGGGGTGCAGTTCCAGGCTGCGCTTGATGGCTGCCGGTATGGCCTGGCGCGTCTTGCGGCACAGGCCGGGTTGCTCGTGCACCAGGATCACGATGCCGCGCAGCGTGCGGACCTCGTTCGGGCTGCTGCTGATGCTCAGGCGTATGCCCACCTGCTGCTCCATCCGCTCTTCCATGCGCCGCAGGTCGCCCAGGCTGCTCAGGTTTTCCAGGCGCTGCACCAGGCGCTTTTCGTCCTCGCGCGTCAGGCGCAGCACGCGCAGGTCGCCGTCGGGGCTTTGCAGCAGCGCGTCGCGCCCGCAGTTGCAGGCGCCGGGCGGGCATTCGGTGCGGATGGGGAAGACGGGGTGCACAACAGCCATGGTCAGCCGGATGGGAACAGGGCTCAGTGCCCGGCCTGCTGCAGGAACAGCTTGCCAACGCGCTGGAATTGCGCATTGCCAGACTGCTGCAGCAGGGCGCCGGTCTTCTCCAGGTAGGCCTTGGTGGCGGTCAACGGCACTTTGGCCAGCCACTCCAGGGCTTCGGCCAGGCGGCCGCGCTCGGCCAGCATGCTGGCGTAGTTGAACTGGCCGCGAAAGTCGCCGCCCTGCGCGCCCTCTTGGTAGCAGAAGAAGGCGGCCTCCCGGTCCTGCTCCACCACCAGGCCATCTTCGTAGTAGCGGCCGATCTTGGTCATGGACTTGGCATGGCCCTGGTCGGCGGCCTGGCGGTACAGCTGCAGCGCGGCGGCGTGGTCTTGCGGCACGCTGTGGCCGGCGGCCAGCTGGTTGGCCAGGTTGTACAGGCCGGCGTCCAGGCCGCGACTGGCGGCTTTTTTGTACCAGGCGACAGCGTCAAACAGGTCAGGTGCGGTGCCCCAGCCGTTTTCCAGGCAACGCCCGGCCATGTTCATGCCCATGGGGTGGCCCTGGGCGGCGGATTTCAAAAACCATTGCACGGCCTGCGCGGCGTCCTTGTCCATGCCGTGGCCGTCCAGCAGCCACTGGCCCAGCGCGGCCTGGGCGGAGGCATGGCCCAGCTCGGCGGCGGCGCGTACCCAGGGTACGGCCTGGGCAGGCGGGCTGGCCAACACAGCCTGCCATTGGTCCGGGGGGAGGGTGTTCAGCTCATCCAGGCTTGTCGGTAGCGCATGGATAGAAGTCGATATCGGCATGTTGGAATACATCAAATGGCCTGAATTATGCGTAAGCTTGTCAGATATGAAAGCTTACCGCGCCGCTATCCTTCGTTTTGCCGACGACCAAACCGCCCTGTACGAGGAGGACGGCCTGCTGGTTGTCGGCCCCAACGCCCTGGGCACCTGGGTGGTGCAGGCCGTGGGCCCCTACCGTACGCTGGGGCCCAAATACCCGGGATTGACCGTGGAACACCTGCCTGGGCGCATCCTGGCGCCGGGTTTTGTGGACATGCACATCCACTATCCGCAGACCGACATCATCGGCGCCCCCGCCGACGGCTTGCTGCCCTGGCTGGAGAACTACACTTTTCCCGCAGAAAAACGCTTTTCCTCGCCCGCCTATGCTGCGGAAGTAGCTGCGTTTTTCATAGCAGAACTGCTACGCAATGGGGTGACGACCGCGCTGGCATTCGCCACCTCGCACCCCAGCTCGGTGGATGCCCTGTTCACCGAGGCGCAAAGCCACCGCATGCGCCTGATGACCGGCAAGGTGCTGCAAGACCGCAATTCACCCGACGGCGTGCGCGACGAAACCGAGCAAAGCCTGATCGACACCGAAGACCTGCTGCAGCGTTGGCACGGCGTGGACCGCCTGGGCTATGCCATCACGCCGCGCTTTGCGCCCACCAGCTCGCCGGAGCAGCTGCGCGGAGCGGGCGAGTTGGCTGCGCGCTACCCGGATGTATGGGTGCAGTCGCATGTGGCCGAGAACCTGGGCGAGATCGCCTGGGTCAAGGAGCTGTTCCCGGATGCGCGCAGCTACCTGGAGGTGTACCAGGACTTCGGCCTGCTGCGCCCGCGCGCCGTGTACGCGCACTGCATCCACTTTGACGCCATCGACCGCGCGCTGATGCGCGACAGTGGCACCGTGGCCGCCGTCAGCCCGACCAGCAACCTGTTCCTGGGCAGTGGCTTTTTCGACTACGCCGAGGCGGACCGCGCGGGCTTCCGCTACGGCCTGGCCAGCGATGTGGGCGGCGGCACCAGCTTCAGCCCCTTCCACACCATGCGCGCTGCCTATTACGTGGGGAGAGAGGGGCAGACCAAGGCCGGCCTGTCCCTGGGCCCGCAGCAGCTGTGGTGGCAGCACACGGCGGGCGCCGCCGCCGCGCTGGGCCTGGGCGGGGTGGTGGGTAATCTGGCGGTGGGCTGCGAGGCCGACTTTCTGGTGCTGAACCCGCAGGCCACGCCGCTGCTGGCACGCAAGACCTCGCGGGCGCACAGCCTGGACGAGCTGCTGTTTGGCTGCATTATTCTGGGCGACGACCGTCTGGTGGAGCGCACGGTGATTTCGCAGGCGCTGTAGATTGCTTATGTCGATATAGCTATTAAGTTGATAGCATTCAAGGATGCCGCACGCTACAATCGTCGTTCACCGAAAGACATCTTTATGACAATCAAAAGCGACAAATGGATTCGCCGCATGGCCGAGCAACACGGCATGATCGAACCCTTTGAGCCCGGCCAGATCCGCGAGCGAGATGGCAACAAAATCATCAGCTACGGCACCAGCAGCTACGGCTACGACATCCGCTGCGCGCCCGAGTTCAAGGTCTTCACCAATATCCACAGCACCGTGGTGGACCCGAAGAACTTCGACGAAAAAAGCTTTGTCGATTTCTCCGGCGACAGCTGCATCATCCCGCCCAATAGCTTTGCATTGGCCCGCACGGTCGAGTACTTCCGCATTCCGCGCAATGTGCTGACCATCTGCCTGGGTAAGTCGACCTACGCGCGCTGCGGCATCATCGTCAATGTGACCCCTTTTGAACCCGAGTGGGAAGGCTATGTGACGCTGGAATTCAGCAACACCACGCCCCTGCCCGCCAAGATTTATGCTGGCGAAGGCTGTGCCCAGGTGCTGTTCTTCGAAAGCGACGAAGTCTGCGAAGTCAGCTACAAAGACCGTGGCGGCAAATACCAAGGCCAGGTAGGAGTGACCCTGCCCCGGGCCTGATTTTTGCTGGGCATTAGGCGAATCCAAGGAAAGAAACCACCATGTGCCAAATGCTCGCCATGAACTGCAATAGCAGCGCCAGCATCAACTTCTCGTTTACCGGCTTTTCCGCCCGGGGCGGCCAGACGGGTGAGCATGCAGATGGCTGGGGTATCGCCTTTTACGAGCGCACCGGCTGCCGCCTATTCATAGACGACGGCCGGGCCAGCGACTCGCCGCTGGCCGACTTTGTGCGCAGCTATCCGATCAAATCCAAGTCCGTGCTGGCGCATATCCGCAAGGCTACGCAGGGCCAGATCACCCTGTCTAACTGCCACCCGTTTCAGCGTGAATGGTTGGGCCAGCATTGGGTGTTTTGCCACAACGGCGACCTGAAGAACTTCCACCCCGGCCTGGTGGGCAACTACCTGCCGGTGGGCACGACCGATAGCGAAAAAGCCTTTTGCTGGATGCTGCAGGAGCTGCGCAGCGTGTTCTGCGGCGCCTGCCCGCCCAGCTGGAAGCAGATCGCACCGGTGCTGGCCGGTTTGTCGCGCCGTATTTCAGACCATGGCGTGTTCAACTTTCTGCTGTCCAACGGCGAGGCCATGTACGCGCATTGCTCCACCAAGCTCAGCTGGGTGTCGCGTCAGCACCCGTTCCAGACCGCGCGCCTGGTCGATTGCGACATGACGCTGGACCTGCGTGAGGTCAACAGCGAAAGCGACCGCATGGTGCTGGTGGCCACCGAGCCGCTGACCACGGATGAGCCCTGGTCCAGCTTCGAGCCCGGCGAGCTGAAGGTCTTCGTGGAAGGCGCCCAGGTCTGGAGTAGCCTGCAGGAACCGGCTGACAGCAGTTACAGCACGGCCCGGCTGCTGCGCGGAGTGGCTGCGTGACGGTGGAGGGCGCAAAACCTCGCCGTGTTTTGGATGTGCGCCACCTGGGCGTACGCTTTGAAACCAAGGAGCGCGTCGTGGACGCGGTGCGCGACCTGTCCTTCCATGTCAATGCGGGTGAAACCCTGGCCATCGTGGGCGAGTCGGGTTCGGGCAAGTCGGTATCTTCGCTGGCGCTGATGCGTCTGGTGGAAAACGGCGGCGGCCGTATCGTCAGCGGTCAAATGGATTTCCACCGGCGCGACGGCTCGGTGCTGGATCTGGCCCGGGCCAGCCCGGCCACCATGCGGCGCATCCGTGGGGCTGAGATGGCCATGGTGTTCCAGGAGCCCATGACCTCGCTGAACCCGGTGTTCCCGGTGGGTGAGCAGATCGCCGAGTCGATCCGCCTGCACCAGGGTCTGGCCCGCGCAGCGGCCCGTGCCGAGGCCTTGCGCATGCTGGACCTGGTGCGTATCCCTGAGGCTAAAAATGTGCTGGACCGCTTTCCGCACCAGCTGTCAGGTGGCATGCGCCAGCGCGTGATGATTGCCATGGCCTTGTCCTGCAAACCCAGTCTGCTGATTGCCGACGAACCCACCACCGCGCTGGATGTGACCATCCAGGCCCAGGTGCTGGCCATCATCCGCATGCTGCAAGACGAAATGCAAATGGGCGTGGTTTTCATCACCCACGACATGGGCGTGGTGGCCGAGATGGCCGACCGCGTGCTGGTGATGTACCGTGGCGATCCGGTGGAAGAGGGCGACTGCGCTGCCCTGTTTGCTGCCCCTCAACAAGCCTACACCAAAGCCTTGCTGGCGGCCGTGCCCACGCTGGGCGCCATGCATGGCACCGACACGCCAGCCAAGTTTCCGCTGCTGGACGCCGATGCTTCCGCTGTGCTGGACCAGCCGCTGCCGGACACCGTGCAGCGCCAGGCGCCGCCGGTGCTGCGCGTGCAGGCGCTGACCACGCGCTTCCCGGTGCGTACCGGTGTGCTGGGCCGGGTGACGCGCCAGGTCTGCGCGGTGGAGCAGGTCAGCTTCAGCTTGCAGCCAGGTGAAACCCTGGCCCTGGTGGGCGAGTCGGGCTGTGGCAAGTCCACCACCGGGCGCTCGCTGGCGCGGCTGGTGGAGTTCAATGCCGGCAGCGTGGACGTGGCCGGGCGCGCGATTGCGCCGCTACAGGGCCGCGCGCTGCAGGCCTTGCGGCGCGACGTGCAGTTCATTTTTCAAGACCCATTCGCCTCGCTGGACCCCCGGCTCACCGTGGGCTTTGCCATCATGGAGCCGCTGCTGGTGCACGGCGTGGCCCAGGGTACGCAGGCCGAGCAGCGCGTGACCGAGCTGCTGCAGCGTGTGGGCCTGCCCGCCAGCGCGGCCCAGCGGTATCCGCATGAATTCTCTGGCGGCCAGCGCCAGCGCATCGCGATTGCGCGGGCCCTGGCGTTGAACCCCAAGGTGGTGATTGCCGACGAGGCCGTGTCGGCGCTGGACGTATCGATACGCGCGCAGATCGTGAACCTGATGCTGGACTTGCAGCGCGAATTTGGCATCGCCTTTTTGTTCATCTCGCACGATATGGCGGTAGTGGAGCGCATCAGCCACCGCGTGGCGGTGATGTACCTGGGCCAGATCGTCGAGATCGGCCCACGCCGCGCTGTGTTCGAGAACCCGCAGCACGCCTACACCCGCCGCCTGATGTCGGCGGTGCCAGTAGCCGACCCGGCGCGCCGACGCGGCAAGCGTGAGCTGCTGGTGGGCGACATCCCCAGTCCGATTCGCGCGCTGGACGATTTGCCGCAGGTAGAACCCCTGCTGGAGGTGGGGCCGGGCCATTTTGTGGCACGGCACAAGGTAGGTGGTGTCTACTAGATGGCTTGGTACCCGGTAGCCGGGATTTTTGGTAACTTTGGAGTATTCGCATGAAACCCCGTTTGACGAAACTGTCTGTTGCGCTGGCCTTGTCGGCCGCCTTTGTGTCCCACGCATACGCTGCCAAAGATGTGGTGGTGGCGGTGTTCTCCAACTTCACCACCATGGACCCGTACGACTCGCAGGACACCTTGTCGCAAGCGGTCGCCAAGTCCTTCTACCAGGGCCTGATGGGCTTTGATAAAAGCATGAAGATGGGCCCCGTGCTGGCCGAGAGCTATACCGCCAGCAAGGACGGCCTGACGTACACCTTCAAGCTGAAGAAGGGCATCAAGTTCCAGGACGGTACGGACTTCAACGCCGAGGCCGTCAAGATCAATTTCGACCGCGTCACCAACCCCGACAACAAGCTCAAGCGCTACGGCCTGTACAAGAACATCACCAAGACCGAGACGGTGGACGCCAGCACGGTGCGCTTCACGCTCAAGGAACCGTTCTCGGCTTTTGTGAACACCCTGGCGCACCCGTCGGCCGTCATCATTTCGCCCGCTGCCTTGCAGAAGTTTGGCAAGGACATTGGCCGCAACCCCGTGGGTACCGGCCCGTTCAAGTTTGTGGAATGGAAGCAGACCGACTACATCAAGGTCGAGAAGTTTGGCGGCTACTGGCGCAAGGGCTACCCCAAGGTGGACACCATCACCTGGCGCCCCGTGGTGGACAACAATTCGCGTGCCGCCATGATGCAGACCGGCGAAGCCAACTTCACCTACCCCGTGCCGCCGGAGCAGGCCGAGCAGCTCAAGAGCAAGCCGAACCTGGAAGTGACGGCAGCCCCGTCCATCGTCCACCGTTATGTGTCGCTGAACACGCAGCAAAAGCCTTTCGACAACCCCAAGGTGCGTGAGGCTCTGAACTATGCCATCAACAAGGAAGCCCTGGTCAAGGTGGTGTTTGGCGGCTATGCCATCCCTGCCGAAGGTGTGGTGCCCAAGGATGTGGCCTATTCCACCAAGCTCGGTCCCTGGCCCTACAACCCTCTGAAGGCGCGCGAGCTGCTGAAGGAAGCCGGCTACCCGAATGGCTTTGAAACCACGCTATGGTCGGCCTACAACCACAGCACCGGCCAGAAGCTGATCCAGTTCATCCAGCAGCAACTCAGCGTGGTGGGCGTGAAGGCCCAGGTGCTGGCGCTGGAAGCGGGTCAACGGGTGGAGCGCGTGGAAAGCTGGCAAGACCCGGCCACGGCCCCGGTGCGCATGTACTACGTGGGCTGGTCTTCGTCTACCGGCGAGGCCGACTGGGCGATGCGCCCCCTGCTGGCGTCCGAGTCCTTCCCGCCCAAGGCATTCAACACCGCGTACTACAAGAACGACGCGGTCGATGCCGACATCGCCAAGGCCCTGGCCACGGTGGACACCACCGAAAAAGCCAAGCTCTACGCCAGTGCCCAGCAGCAAATCTGGAAGGACGCACCCTGGATTTTCCTGGCCACCGAGCAGTTGCTGTCGGCCCGCACCAAGAACCTGAATGGTTTCTACATGATGCCCGACGCCTCCTTCAACTTCGACGAAGTCGAGTTGAAGTAAGCCGCTTGCCTTTGACGACATGCTGAATTTCATCCTCAAACGCCTGCTGGGCCTGCTGCCCACTTTGTTGATCGTGGCGGCCCTGGTGTTCCTGTTCGTGCATCTGCTGCCGGGCGACCCGGCGCGGCTGGCGGCCGGACCCGAGGCGGGCGAGGAGGTGGTTCAGATGATCCGCAAAGACCTGGGGCTGGACCTGCCCATGCACCAGCAGTTTGTGCGCTTCATGGGCAATGCGCTGCAGGGCGATTTCGGCATTTCACTGCGTAGCAAGCGCCCGGTGTCTACCGAGATTGCCGAGCGCTTCATGCCCACCTTCTGGCTCACCGTGGCGGCCATGGGCTGGTCGGTGTTACTGGGCCTGGTGATCGGTACGGTGTCTGCCGTATGGCGCAACAAATGGCCGGACCGGCTGGGCATGACCCTGGCCATCACCGGAATCTCTTTCCCGTCGTTCGCGCTGGGCATGCTGCTGATGGAGGTGTTCTCCGTGCAGCTGGGTTGGCTGCCCACGGTGGGTGCGGATTCCTGGCGGCACTACATTCTGCCGTCGCTGACGCTGGGGGCCGGCGTGGCGGCGGTGATGGCGCGCTTCACGCGCTCGTCTTTCATCGACATCCTGAAGGAAGACTATGTGCGCACCGCCCGCGCCAAAGGGCTGAACGAGTTTGTGGTGGTGGTCAAGCACAGCCTGCGCAACGCGTTGATCCCGGTGGTCACCATGATGGGCCTGCAGTTCGGCTTCTTGCTGGGCGGCTCGATCGTGGTGGAGAAGGTTTTCAACTGGCCCGGCATGGGCCGGCTGCTGGTGGACTCGGTGGAGATGCGTGACTTCCCGGTGATCCAGGCCGAGGTACTGCTGTTTTCGCTGGAGTTCATTTTGATCAATCTGGTGGTGGACGTGCTGTATGCCGTGATCAATCCAGCGATACGCTACAAATAATATAGCTACTTGTGATGACTCCATCTGCGCCAGAGCCCCAAAAGACCCAAGAGCGTGTACGCACCCCCTGGACTGAGTTCTGGCGCAAATTCCAGGGCCAGCGCCTGGCTTTGGTGGCCGGGGGCTTTGTGCTTGCGCTGGTGCTGGTTGCCGTACTGGCTCCCTGGCTGGTGCCGTATGACGCCGAGAATTATTTCGACTACGACGCCCTGAACGCCACGCCTTCGGCTGCGCACTGGTTCGGTGTGGACCCTCTGGGCCGTGACATCTTCAGCCGCATCCTGATGGGCGCTCGCATCTCGCTGGCTGCGGGCTTTATCTCGGTGGCGGTGGGCGCCCTGGTGGGTACCGTGCTGGGTCTGCTGGCAGGCTACTACGAGGGCTGGTGGGACCGCATCGTGATGCGTATATCGGACGTGCTGTTTGCCTTCCCCGGCATCTTGCTGGCGATTGGCATCGTGGCCATTTTGGGTAGCGGCATGGTGAACGTGATTCTGGCCACCGCCGTCTTTAGCGTGCCCGCGTTTGCGCGCCTGGTGCGTGGCAATACCTTGGCGCTCAAGCACCTGACCTATATCGAAGCCGTGCGCTCCATCGGCGCGTCCGACTGGACCATCATCACCCGCCACATCTTTCCGGGAACCATCTCGTCGGTGGTGGTGTACTTCACCATGCGCATCGGTACCTCCATCATCACGGCGGCCAGTCTGTCCTTTCTAGGCCTGGGCGCGCAGCCGCCCACGCCCGAGTGGGGCGCCATGCTGAACGAGGCCCGCGCCGACATGATGAGCGCGCCGCATATCGCGCTATTCCCCAGCCTGGCCATCTTCTTCACCGTGTTGGCGTTCAATCTGCTGGGTGATGGCCTGCGCGACGCGCTGGACCCCAAGCTGGACAATTGAGCCCCGTGTTCGAATCGCCGCGCATTGGTGATCTGCCCAGTGGGCCGCTGGACAGCATCGCCGACGTGGCCGGTGTGCAGGTCGGCCACTGCACCCTGGCCCAGGGCGGCATACAAACCGGCGTGACCGTGTTGCGCACCCATGGCCAAGACCCGTTCATGCACAAGACGCCGGCCGGGCTGGCGGTGATCAACGGCTTCGGTAAAAGCATGGGGCTGCTGCAAGTGCAGGAGCTGGGTGTGCTGGAGTCGCCCATTGCCCTGACGAATACCTTTGCCGTGGGCCGCGTGGCTACGGCGATCACCCGGCTGGCGGTGGCGGATAACCCTGGCATTGGTCGCGGCCTGCCCACGGTGAACCCGTTGGTGCTGGAGTGCAATGACGGCTATCTGAACGATTTGCAGGCTTTTGCTGTGGACGAGGCACATTTTCTGCAAGCCTATGCGGCATGCAGCACGCAGTTCGCCCAGGGGGCGGTGGGCGCGGGTCGGGGCATGAGCTGTTTTGAACTCAAGGGTGGCATAGGCTCGGCCTCGCGCATCGCCGCGACGACCGCCGGGCCGTTTACCTTGGGCGCCTTGGTGCTGGCCAATTTCGGCCGGCTGGAGGCCTTGACCCTGGCTGGGCGTCGCATCGGCCCGCTGCTGGTGCAGCGCCTGAAAGCAGGCCCGGCAGTACCCGAGTTGGGCTCCATCATCATGTTGCTGGCGTCGGATGCGCCTTTGGATGCGCGCCAACTGCGGCGGCTGGCGGTGCGCGCCAGTGCCGGCTTGGTCCGCACGGGCTCGGACTTCGGCCATGGCAGCGGTGATATCGCGCTGGCTTTTTCTACGGCTTATACCGTGCCGCAGCAGGATGTGGGGCATTTGCGCGCCCAGCCCTTGCTGCACGAGAGTTCAATGGATGCCTTGTTTGAGGCTGCAGCCCAGGTGACCGAGCAGGCCATCGTGCACGCGCTCTTTGAGGCAAAAACCGTGCTGGGGCACGAAGGACGTGCGCGAGCAGCTATCAGAGATATAGCGCCCGACTGGCGGGCGCTGGTCTCCCACTAGGATGTGTAGACCATGAGAATTTTGATTTCAGTAGATATCGAGGGCGTGGCCGGCGTATTCCACGCCGAGCAGACCCGTGCCGGCAATACCGAGTACGAGCGGGCCCGCCGTTTGATGACCGAGGAGGCGAATGCGGCGATACGCGGCGCTTTTGCAGGCGGCGCGACCACGGTGCTGGTGAACGATTCGCACGGCGGCTTCCGCAACCTGCTGCCCGACCTATTGGACCCGCGCGCCCAGGTGGTGCTGGGCAAGCCGCGTGTGCTGGGCATGATGGGGGGGCTGGAGCAGGGCTGCGACGGCGTGTTCATGGTGGGCTACCACGCGCGTTCGCAAAGCCGCGGTGTGTTGGCGCACACCATCAACAGCTTTGCGTTTGCGCGCGTCTGGCTGCAGGGCCAGGAGCTGGGTGAGGCTGGCCTATACGGTGCGCTTGCGGCAGAGCAGGGCGTGCCCGTGCTGCTGGCCAGCGGTGACGACGTGTTCAAGGCCGAGACCGAGCCGCTGTTTCCGGGCGCACGCTTCGTGGTGACCAAAACCGCCCAGGGGCACGCAAGTGGAGTGTCCTTGTCGCCGTCGGCGGCCTGCGGGGCCATCGAGACGGCGGCGCGCGAAGCGGTGGCCGGTGTACATATACCGCCTGTGCGCACAGTGGACGCTCCGGTGCAGTGCCGTTTGCAGACCCAGGGCCCGGGCCTGACCGACCTGTTTGCCGTTTTGCCCGGTATCGAGCGGGTGGATGGCGTCACTCTCGAGTTCACCGGCCCCAGTGTGCAGCATGTGGTGCGCACGCTGAACAGCTTGTCGGCCATGTCGGCCATGCTGCGTTAGACGGGAGTGGAGGGGGGTAATTGGCGGATGCTGTCGATGGCGCTCTGTAGGTCTTGTACGGCACGCTCGCGGCTCTCTGCGTCGAGCTTTTCCAGGTCCACGGCCAAGCGCAGCCCGGGATAGCGCTGGTGCAGTGCGTCCGCTGCACTTTGTGTCGGGGCTATGTCGCGCAATACAAAGCAGCGGATTTCATGCGAAATGCCCTTTGCTGCGATCGGTTCGCGTTCTTCGGCCTCAAATTCGTCTTTCACCAGCGCATAGGTTTCGTACGACAGCATGACGTTGTCTGGCTCGCCGTTTTGCTCCAGGCGGGCGGCGAGGTTGACTTCGTTACCTATGACGGTGTAGTCCATGCGTTGTTCGCTGCCGAAGTTGCCCACGTGGCAAAAGCCGGTGTTGATGCCAATGCGCACCTGGAACGGGTGGCTGTAGCCCTTGTCGCGCCAGATGTCGCGCAGCGCATGCATGCGCCGCTGCATGGCAACCGCCATGCGCACACACTGCAAGGCGTCTTCCTGTACGCCACGGGTCTCGGGGTCGCCGAAAAAGATCAGCATCGCGTCGCCCACGAATTTGTCGATGGTGGCTCCATGCTCCAGCGCAATCTTCGACATTTCTGAGAAATAGCTGTTCAGAAAGTAAGTCAGGTCCTCAGGCTGCATGCCTTCGGCAGTTTGGGTGAAGTCCTTGATGTCCGAAAAGAAGATGGTCAGCTTCTTGCGCACCGCCTGGATGGACACATCTTGGGCACCCTCAAAAATCGATTTGTAGACCTGGGGCGACAGGTAGCGAGACAGCTTCTGTGACAGTGAATGCAGCATGGCCGTACGCACATTCAGTGCAATATGGTTGTGCACGCGGGCCAGCAGGATGGGCGGGCAGATGGGCTTGGTGATGTAGTCCACCGCACCCAGCTCGAAGCCTTTTTCTTCGGCCTCGTCATCCGACTTGGCCGTAAGAAATATCACCGGTATGTTGCGCGTGGCTGGGTTGGCCTTGAGCCGGCGGCATACCTCGTAGCCGTCGATCTGGGGCATCATGATGTCCAGCAGTATCAGGTCTGGTGGTGTGTTCGAGGCGGCGATGGCCAGGCCTTTTTCGCCATGGTTCACTACCTTCACCCGGTAGCTGTCCTTTAGCAATGCGGCCATCAGGGTGAGGTTGTCCGCGGTGTCGTCTATGACTAGCACGGTTGGCTTTTCAGTGAATCCCAATATGTTCATGGAGCGTTTTCTAGAAAACCACTGTCTGTCGAATTGTTTGTGTAAACATGGCTGCGCGGAAGAATCGTACATCGCGTGTAAATCGCATTGCTACCCGCACGGTACCATCGTGCTCCGAAACATGGAGATAGCGTATGAAATGGGAAGGCAACCGCGAGTCCGATAACGTGGAAGACCGCCGCGACGCCGGCGATGGCGGTTCCGGCGGTGGCATGCTGGGCGGCCGCAGCATTGGTATTGGCACGATTGTGATTGCCCTGCTGGGCGGCTGGGTCCTGGGGGTGAATCCCTTGACCATCTTGGGACTGCTCAGTGGCGGTGGTACACCGTCTGGCCAAGTGCAGCAGGTGCCAGCCCACCGCCCACCCAAGGACGACCAGATGGCTAAGTTCGTATCCGTGGTGCTGGCCGATACCGAGGACGTCTGGACCGAGGTCTTCAGTAAGAACGGCAACCACTACATTGCGCCCAAGCTGGTGCTGTTTCGCAACGCAACGCCTACGGCCTGCGGCAAGGGGCAGACGGCCATGGGGCCGTTTTACTGCCCGGGCGACCAAAAGGTGTATATCGATCTGGCTTTCTATGAAACCCTGCGCACCCGGCTGGGCGCTCCGGGGGAGTTTGCCCAGGCCTATGTGATCGCCCACGAAGTGGGGCACCACGTGCAAAACCTGCTGGGCATCAGCGAAAAGATGGACCAGGCGCGTGGCAAAGTTAGCCAAGTCCAATACAACGCCCTGAGCGTGCGCCTGGAATTGCAAGCCGATTGTTTTGCTGGAGTATGGGCCCACCACGCGCGGGATGCCCGCAAAATGCTGGAAGATGGAGATATCGAGTCGGCGATGAATGCTGCATCCAAGATCGGTGACGACGCTCTGCAGCGCGCCAACGGCGGCGAAGTGGTGCCAGATAGCTTCACCCATGGCACCAGTGCCCAACGCCAGCGGTGGTTCAGCACGGGTTTACAGACCGGCGCAGTGAAGTCCTGCGATACCTTCAGCGTCCGCCAGTTGTGATGTTTGACGGCCTTTGGTAGCCCCGGTGCAGGCCTGTTGTGCGTTACGCGCTATAATTTGAAGGCTTTGCATCCTGCAAGGCGCACGTTGGCTGAAATTCCATCTACCAACGCAAGTTAAACACAACGGATATACACATGATCGCATCCTCTATCAAGGCCGAAGTTGTCAAGGCCAACGCACGTAGCGCAACGGACACCGGCAGCCCAGAAGTGCAAGTTGCACTGCTGACCGCTCGCATCAACGAACTGACCCCTCACTTCAAGACCCACGCCAAGGACCACCATGGTCGTCGCGGTCTGCTGCGTATGGTGAGCCGTCGCCGCAAGCTGTTGGATTACCTGAACGCCAAGGATCATGACCGTTACGCAGCTTTGATTGCTAAGCTCGGTCTGCGTAAGTAAGTCGGATACCCAATGCATAAGCGCCTGAGTTAGTTCACTAGCTCAGGCGTTTTTGTTTGTTTTTGCCCCCAGAGTCCAACCGCAGAGTACGCGCTGTGTCATTCCATAAGAGCCATGTAGCTGGTTGTTATGGAATGGCATCGTATAGCTGAGGTTCTCTGGCCTTTTCAGCCCGGGTTGGGTTGTTGTCACAAGCCGGCCTTGCAAACGGCCGCGATCCAAGGATAGACCCCTCGGGTTCTGTTTTTCTTCCAGGAGACCAAAGATGACCATGTTCAAAAAAGTAACTAAGACCTTCCAATGGGGTAGCCATACCGTCACCATGGAAACTGGCGAAATCGCTCGCCAATCCAGCGGCGCCGTGCTGCTGGATATGGATGGCACCGTGGTGTTGGCCACGGTGGTTGCCAAAACTGAAGGCAAAGCCGGCCAGGATTTCTTCCCGCTGACAGTGGATTACCTGGAAAAGACCTACGCTGCGGGCAAGATCCCCGGCAGCTTTTTCAAGCGTGAAGGCCGCCCCAGTGAGTTCGAAACCCTGACCAGCCGCCTGATCGACCGCCCGATCCGCCCGCTGTTCCCTGAAGGTTTCTTCAATGAAGTGCACGTGGTCGTGCACACCCTGTCGTTGAATCCTGAAGTGGATGCTGATATTGCTGCCTTGATCGCTACCAGCGCGGCTTTGTCCGTCAGTGGTGTGCCATTCAGCGGCCCGATTGGTGCGGCCCGCGTGGGTTACGTCAACGGCGAATATGTGTTGAATCCAGGTCAGACGGCTCGTAAAGACTCCATCATGGATCTGGTCGTGGCGGGCACCGAAGCTGCTGTGCTGATGGTGGAGTCCGAAGCCATGCAACTCAGCGAAGAAATCATGCTGGGCGCTGTGGTGTTTGGCCATGAGCAGGGCAATATCGCCATCAACGCCATCCATGAACTGGTGCGTGACGCTGGTAAGCCTGTGTGGGACTGGAAGGCGCCTGCCAAGGATGAGCCGCTGATCGCCAAGGTCGGCGCATTGGCCGGTGACAAGCTGAACGCTGCCTACCAAATCCGTAACAAACAAGCTCGTACCCAGGCCTGCCGCGCTGCGTACGCCGAAGTCATGGCCGCCTTGAAGGCCGATGGCGCGGCTTTCGACAGCGTTGCTGTGGAAGGTATGCTGTTCGACATCGAGGCCAAGATCGTGCGCAGCCAGATTCTGGCTGGCGAGCCCCGCATCGATGGCCGTGACACGCGTACCGTGCGTGCGATTGAAATTCGCAACAGCGTGTTGCCCCGCACCCATGGCTCGGCCTTGTTCACTCGCGGTGAAACCCAGGCGTTGGTCGTCACCACGCTGGGCACTGAGCGCGATGCACAGCGTATCGATGCTTTGGCCGGTGAGTACGAAGACCGCTTCATGTTGCACTACAACATGCCTCCGTTTGCCACCGGCGAAACCGGTCGCGTGGGCACGCCGAAACGCCGCGAAATCGGCCACGGCCGTCTGGCCAAGCGCGCTCTGGTCGCTGTGCTGCCGAGCAAGGAAGACTTCCCCTACACCATGCGCGTGGTGTCGGAAATCACCGAATCGAACGGTTCGTCGTCGATGGCTTCGGTCTGCGGCGGCTGCCTGTCGCTGATGGACGCTGGCGTGCCGATGAAAGCCCACGTGGCCGGTATTGCCATGGGCCTGATCAAGGACGGCAACCGTTTCGCCGTGCTGACCGATATTTTGGGTGATGAAGATCACCTGGGCGATATGGACTTCAAGGTGGCCGGTACCACCAACGGTATCACCGCGCTGCAGATGGACATCAAGATCCAGGGCATCACCAAGGAAATCATGCAGGTTGCGCTGGCGCAAGCCAAGGAGGCTCGCCTGCACATCCTGGGCAAGATGATGGATGCGATGTCGGAAGCCAAGACCGAAGTGTCGACCTTCGCGCCACGTCTGTTCACCATGAAGATCAATCCGGAAAAAATCCGTGACGTGATCGGCAAGGGTGGAGCGGTGATTCGTGCGCTGACCGAAGAAACCGGCACCCAGATCAACATCGAAGAAGACGGCACCATTACCATTGCTTCCAGCGATCCAGCCAAGGCCGAAGAAGCCAAGCGCCGCATCGAGCAGATCACGGCCGAAGTGGAAATCGGCAAGGTTTACGAAGGCCCGATCACCAAGATTTTGGACTTTGGTGCGCTGGTTAATTTGCTGCCTGGCAAGGATGGTTTGCTGCACATCAGCCAGATCGCCCACGAGCGTGTGGAAAAGGTGTCTGACTATCTGACCGAAGGCCAGATCATCAAGGTTAAGGTGATGGAAACGGATGAAAAAGGCCGCATCAAGCTGTCCATGAAGGCTTTGTTGGACCGTCCGGCGCCTGCTGCCTATAACCCAGAAGCCCAGCACTGATCTGGTGTGTGGTGGTCGTATTCCAATGCGGCCACCTGCCGGAGGTGGGGCCTTCCCTGTATTAACGCCGTGATGAAGGCTATCGAGATCCAAGCCTATGGTTCACCTGACGTTTTGCGTCTGGTGGATCGGCCTGTGCCCGTCCCCAAGGCGGGTGAGTTGCTGATTCGTGTGGCTGCCAGTGGCGTCAACCGACCGGATGTATTGCAGCGCACGGGCCATTACCCTGTACCGGACGGTGCTTCGGATATCCCGGGCCTGGAGGTCGCTGGCGTCGTGGAGGCGGGTGACCTGCTGGCTATGGCCGAGGCGGGCTTTGCTGTTGGTGATCGGGTCTGTGCTTTGGTCGCTGGCGGCGGTTATGCGGAGATGTGTGTGGCGCCCATTGCCCAATGTCTGCCGGTTCCTGCTGGATTGACTGACGTCGAGGCAGCCTCATTGCCTGAAACGTTTTTTACCGTTTGGAGCAATGTTTTCGACAGAGCTCGTTTGCAAAAAGGTGAGGTCTTGCTGGTACAGGGCGGTAGCAGTGGCATTGGTGTAACGGCCATCCAGCTGGCCAAGGCCATGGGGGCCACGGTTGTTGTGACGGCGGGGAGTGCTGAGAAATGTGCTGCTTGTCTGGCGCTGGGGGCTGACCATGCGATCAACTACAAAACCCATGATTTCGTCGAGGACATCCAAAGGATATTTGGTGGCGCTGGTGTGGACGTGGTGTTGGACATGGTTGCTGGAGGTTATGTAGCGCGCGAAATCCAGTGCTTGGCCGAAGATGGTCGTTTGGTGATTATTGCGGTCCAGGGCGGGGTCAAGAGTGAGTTCAATGCGGGGCTGGTGTTGCGTAAGCGTTTGACCATTACCGGTTCGACCTTGCGTCCCCGTTCCGTGGTCTTCAAGGCAGAAATTGCAACCGCATTGAAGAGTCGTGTATGGCCTCTGTTGGAGGTCGGGGCGATCAAGCCGGTGATTCATAAGGTGTTTGCTGCTGTTGGTGACAAGGCAGGATGGACTGGGGCGGCTCAGGCACACACCTTGATGGAGTCGAACCAGCATGTTGGGAAAATCATTTTGACTTGGTAGTTTTATGAAGAAAAAACTGATTGTTGGTAACTGGAAAATGAACGGTAGCCTGGCCGCTAACCAGGCACTGTTGGAAGGATTGACTGCAGGTGTGGCTGCGTCGACTTGTGGGGTCGCGGTTTGCGTCCCCGCGCCATATTGGTCTCAGGCGCAGACCTTGCTTGCATCTAGTGCTATTTTTTTGGGAGCGCAGGATGTTTCCCAGCATGCGTCAGGTGCTTACACCGGCGAGCTGTCACCCGCTATGCTCAAGGAGTTTGGCGTGCGTTACGCCATCGTTGGTCATTCGGAGCGCCGTCAATACCATGGAGAAACAGACGAGGTAGTTGCGGCAAAAACCCAGTGCGCACTAGCCAATGGTGTTACGCCGATCGTATGTGTGGGTGAAACCCTGGCTGAGCGTGAAGCGGGTAAAACCGAAGAGGTTGTGAAGCGCCAGCTTGCGGCTGTGATCCATGCCAATGGCCATTGCATTAGCGAAATTGTGCTGGCCTATGAGCCTGTATGGGCTATCGGTACCGGCAAGACCGCTACGCCAGAGCAGGCTCAGCAAGTGCATGCGTTGTTGCGTGCTCAGCTTCGGGCGGCTAGCAGCCATGCCGATCTCATCCCTATTCTGTATGGCGGCAGCATGAATGCTGCCAATGCGGCGAATTTGCTGTCCCAGGCGGATATCGATGGTGGCTTGGTGGGCGGTGCCTCGCTCAAAGTTGCTGATTTTCTGACTATCGTTGCAGCTGCTCAATAGTTAATCAATATTAATAGCTTAGATTTAGGAGTTCCAAATGAATTTTTTATTGACCCTTCTGTTGGCGGTACAGATGCTGGCGGCGGTTGGCATGATTGGTCTGATCCTGGTTCAGCATGGCAAGGGCGCTGATATGGGTGCGGCTTTTGGTAGCGGTAGTTCTGGCAGTCTCTTTGGTGCCAGCGGAAGCGCCAATTTCCTCTCTCGCACTACAGGCATTTTGGCTGCGGTGTTTTTTGCGTGTACCTTGGCTCTGGCGTATTTCAATGGTGCGCGTCCCGTGAGTTCGGGTAGTGTTTTGGATCGCCCGGCTGCCGGCGCCGCTGCGCCCGATGCGGCAGCTTCTGGTGTTGCTGCTGGAGCAAAAAATGAGCCTGCTGCAGCTGTTGTGCCGAGCTCTGGTGCCGGTCAAATTCCGACGAAATAATCTGTGTTGAATTTACCGAGTGCACTCTGAAATGGAGGGGTGTTTCGGGTAAACTCTATTGCTGTACTGAAAGCCAAAAGCCGCAAGGCTCCTCATGCCATCTGTACAGAGAAACCGCCGTCGTGGTGAAATTGGTAGACACGCTATCTTGAGGGGGTAGTGGCGAAAGCTGTGCGAGTTCGAGTCTCGCCGACGGCACCAACAAAAAGGCCTGTCAAGCCAGCAAGGTTTGACAGGTTTTAGCGGTGATAGAAATTTCAAGATGAACCTCGACCAATACCTCCCAGTCCTTTTGTTCATCTTGGTTGGAGTGGGGGTCGGTGTAGCGCCCCAAGTGCTTGGTCATATCTTTGGGCCCAATCGTCCTGATGGGGCCAAGAACTCCCCTTACGAATGCGGCTTTGAGGCTTTCGAAGACGCGCGCATGAAGTTCGATGTGCGCTATTACCTCGTTGCCATTCTTTTCATATTGTTCGATCTGGAAATTGCCTTTCTGTTTCCTTGGGCGGTAGCGCTGAAGGAGGTCGGTGTGGTTGGTTTTTGGGCCGTCATAATTTTTCTGGGCATTCTGGTCGTTGGCTTTGTCTACGAGTGGAAAAAAGGCGCCCTGGATTGGGAGTAATAAGATGATTGAAGGTGTCATGAAAGAAGGGTTCGTCACCACGTCTTATGACTCGGTGGTGAACTGGGCTAAGACGGGGTCGCTATGGCCCATGACGTTCGGTTTGGCTTGCTGTGCTGTCGAAATGATGCATGCGGGCGCGGCGCGATACGACTTGGATCGATTTGGTATGTTGTTTCGCCCCAGTCCACGTCAAAGCGATTTGATGATTGTTGCAGGCACGTTGTGCAACAAGATGGCACCGGCCCTGCGCAAGGTCTATGACCAGATGCCGGAGCCGCGCTGGGTTCTTTCCATGGGCTCATGCGCCAATGGCGGTGGTTACTACCACTATAGTTATTCGGTAGTGCGTGGTTGTGATCGCATTGTGCCTGTCGATGTCTATGTGCCTGGTTGTCCACCCACCGCTGAAGCCTTGTTGTACGGTGTGATTCAGTTGCAACAAAAGATTCGGCGCACCAATACGATTGCGAGGGCTTGAGATGACTGCATACGCTGTTCAGCCCCAGGCGCTTAAAGAAATTATTGAAAATGTGCTCGGGGATCGAGCGCGCCAGGTCACCATTGCGTTGGGCGAGGTTGAGGTGGTTGTGGCGCCAGCCGACTACGCGGCGGTGGCGCTGCTGCTGCGTGACGCACAAGGTTGCAAGTTCGAGCAACTGATGGATCTGTGTGGATTGGATTACTCTTCATTTCGTGATGGCGAGTATGACGGTCCACGGTATGGCGTTGTGTTGCAACTTCTATCGGTTAGTTTGAACCAGCGTTTGCGACTGAAGGTGTTTTGCGCCGACGATGATTTCCCTTTGGTGGATTCTGTTGATGCAGTCTGGAATTCAGCCAACTGGTTTGAGCGCGAGGCATTTGATCTTTTTGGCATTCTCTTTGAGGGTCACAACGATTTGCGTCGGATCCTTACGGACTATGGCTTTATCGGTCACCCTTTCCGCAAAGATTTTCCAACTTCGGGGCATGTCGAAATGCGCTACGACCCGGAGCAGAAACGTGTTGTCTATCAAACGGTTTCTATTGAGCCGCGGGAAATTACCCCGCGCATCATCCGGGAAGACAACTATGGTGGCTTGCATTAAGCGCAGGATAGCTCATGGCTGAAATCAAGAATTACACGCTCAATTTTGGGCCCCAACATCCGGCCGCGCACGGCGTTTTACGTTTGGTTTTGGAGTTGGATGGCGAGGTTATTCAGCGCGCGGATCCGCATATCGGTTTGTTGCACCGCGCCACTGAAAAGTTGGCCGAATCCAAGACTTTTATCCAGTCGCTGCCCTATATGGACCGTCTTGACTATGTGTCAATGATGGCGAATGAGCAGGCTTACTGTCTTGCCATCGAAAAAATGATGGGCATTGATGTGCCGCTGCGTGCGCAATACATCCGCGTGATGTTTGCGGAGATCACCCGTTTATTGAACCATCTGCTGTGGTTGGGTGCGCACGGCCTAGACTGTGGAGCGATGAACGTACTGATCTATTGCTTCCGCGAGCGTGAAGATCTGTTTGATATGTACGAGGCGGTGAGTGGTGCGCGTATGCATGCGGCTTACTTCCGTCCAGGCGGTGTGTACCGTGATCTGCCGGACACCATGCCGCAATACAAGGCCAGTCGCATCAAAAATGCGAAGACCATGGCAAAGTTGAATGAAAATCGCCAGGGCAGTTTGCTCGATTTCATTGACGATTTTTGCGCCAGATTCCCAAAGTGCGTTGATGAATACGAAACCTTGCTGACGGAAAATCGTATCTGGAAGCAGCGTACGGTTGGCATTGCGGTGGTGACTCCCGAGCGTGCTTTAAACCTAGGTTTCTCGGGCGCAATGCTGAGAGGCTCTGGTGTTGCATGGGACTTGCGTAAAAAACAACCTTACGATGCTTATGACAAGGTCGAGTTTGATATTCCTGTTGGTAAGACGGGGGATTGTTATGACCGTTACCTGGTTCGAGTCCAGGAAATGCGCGAATCAAACCGGATCATCAAGCAATGCGTAGATTGGTTACGTGTGAATCCTGGTCCGGTTATTACTGACAACCACAAAGTTGCTGCGCCTGCACGTGAGTCTATGAAGGCGAATATGGAGGAGTTGATCCACCATTTCAAGCTTTTCACGGAGGGTTTCCACGTACCGATGGGTGAGGCGTATGCCGCCGTGGAGCATCCTAAGGGTGAATTTGGTATTTACTTGGTTAGCGATGGTGCCAACAAGCCTTATCGGCTGAAGATTCGTGCACCCGGTTTTGCGCACTTGGCTGCAATGGATGAGTTGTCTCGCGGGCACATGATTGCCGATGCTGTTGCTGTGATCGGCACGATGGACATTGTGTTCGGCGAAATTGACAGGTGATGCACACATGATTTCTGAAGCAACAAAATCTCGTTTCGCCCGCGAAGTGGCGAAGTTTCCGTCTGATCAAAAACAATCCGCTGTAATGGCTTGCCTTTCTATTGTTCAGCAAGAGCTTGGCTATGTAAGCGCTGAAAGTGAGAAGGTCGTAGCCGAATATCTGGATATGCCGCAGATTGCCGTGCATGAAGTGACGACCTTCTACAACATGTACAACCAAGTGCCGACAGGCCGCTTCAAGCTCAACGTGTGCACTAATTTGCCCTGTCAGTTGCGAGATGGTGCCAAGGCATTGAAGCATCTTGAGCACAAGTTGGGTATTGCTATGAATGAAACAACCCCTGACGGCTTGTTTACTCTGCAGCAAAGTGAATGTCTGGGCGCGTGTGCAGATTCTCCGGTCATTTTGGTGAACGACCGTACTATGTGCAGCTTTATGAGCAACGAGAAGTTGGATCAGTTGGTGGATGGATTGCGTGCATCCAGTGCGTTGCCAGTGGAGGCGAAGTAATGTCTGCTGAACAAATCCTTTCTCAGTTCAAGGCTACAGGTGTTCAAACCTGTTTCCATGATCGGCATATTAATCCCCAGATTTTTGCAAATCTGGATGGTAGTAATTGGCGTTTGAAGGACTATGAAGCACGCGGTGGATACCAGGCGTTGCGCAAGATTTTGGGAAAAGACGGTGGTGAAGGTCTGACCCAGGATCAGGTGATTGCGACAGTCAAGGAGTCCGCGTTACGTGGCCGAGGTGGGGCAGGTTTCCCCACGGGGTTGAAGTGGAGCTTCATGCCACGCCAATTTCCGGGGCAGAAATACCTGGTGTGCAACTCAGATGAGGGTGAACCTGGGACCTGCAAAGACCGCGACATCATGCAATATAACCCTCATATCGTGATTGAAGGTATGGCGATTGCTGCGTATGCAATGGGTATCTCTGTTGGGTACAACTATATCCACGGTGAAATTTTTGGGACCTACGAGCGCTTCGAAGAGGCGCTTGAAGAGGCGCGCAGTGTGGGGCTTTTAGGCAACAATATTTTGGGAAGTAACTACTCTTTCCAACTGCATGCTTCACATGGCTTCGGTGCCTATATCTGCGGAGAAGAAACAGCGTTACTGGAGTCCTTGGAAGGTAAGAAGGGACAACCGCGTTTCAAACCTCCATTCCCTGCAAGTTTTGGCTTGTATGGAAAGCCTACGACCATCAACAATACAGAAACCTTTGCGGCCGTTCCCTGGATCATCCGCAATGGTGGTCAAGCCTATTTGGAATGTGGTAAGCCTAACAATGGCGGCACTAAGATCTACTCTGTGAGTGGCGATGTAGAGCGTCCTGGCAATTACGAAATTCCAATGGGAACGCCATTTTCCAAATTGCTGGAATTGGCGGGTGGCGTTCGCAAAGGCCGTAGTTTGAAGGCCGTGATTCCTGGCGGATCTTCTGCGCCTGTGCTGCCTGCAGACATCATGATGCAGTGCACCATGGACTATGACTCCATTGCCAAAGCAGGTTCGATGCTGGGTTCTGGCGCCGTGATTGTGATGGATGACTCTCGCAGTATGGTGGAAAGCTTGCTGCGCTTGTCTTACTTCTATTCGCATGAGTCCTGCGGTCAGTGCACGCCGTGCCGGGAAGGTACCGGATGGATGTGGCGTGTGATCGACCGCATATGGCGAGGGGAGGGCAGGGTGACCGACTTAGACCTGCTGAACTCGGTGGCCGACAACATCCAAGGTCGCACGATTTGTGCGCTGGGTGATGCTGCTGCCATGCCCGTGCGGGCCATGATCAAGCATTTCCGCCCAGAGTTCGAGGCGTTGATCCAAAACAAGAATCCACAGGCTGCAGCGCACGCCTGATCAAGGGAAAGTACATGGTAGAAATCGAGCTCGACGGCAAAAAGGTGGAAATCGTCGAAGGCAGCATGGTTATGCATGCTGCTGAAAAGGCGGGAACTTATATTCCGCATTTTTGTTATCACAAGAAGTTAAGTATTGCGGCCAACTGCCGTATGTGCTTGGTGGATGTGGAAAAGGCTCCCAAGCCCATGCCTGCATGTGCTACGCCTGTCACACAAGGAATGATTGTTCGCACTAAGAGCGACAAGGCAATTAAGGCCCAGCAGTCCGTGATGGAGTTTTTGCTGATCAACCATCCCTTGGATTGCCCTATTTGCGATCAGGGTGGTGAATGCCAATTGCAGGATTTGGCCGTGGGTTATGGCGGTTCTTCTTCTCGTTACGAGGAAGAAAAACGGGTTGTCTTCCACAAGGATGTGGGTCCCTTGATCTCGATGGAGGAGATGAGCCGTTGCATACATTGCACGCGTTGCGTGCGCTTTGGCCAAGAGGTTGCAGGTGTGATGGAGCTTGGAATGATCCATCGGGGCGAGCATTCCGAGATCACGACAGTGCTGGGCGAGACTGTGGATTCAGAGTTGTCGGGCAATATGATCGATATTTGCCCTGTCGGTGCGTTGACTAGCAAGCCCTTTCGTTACAGCGCTCGTACCTGGGAGTTGTCACGCCGCAAATCAGTAAGCCCGCATGACTCTACGGGCGCAAATCTTGTTGTGCAAGTTAAAAACAATAAGGTTATGCGTGTTGTGCCGCTGGAAAACGAAGCGGTAAATGAATGCTGGATTGCTGATCGCGATCGTTTTTCCTATGAGGCATTGAATAGTACCGAGCGTCTTACTACGCCTATGCTGAAGCAGGGCGGGGAGTGGAAGTCGGTAGATTGGCAAACCGCACTTGAATATGTTGCTAATGGCCTGCAGCAGATCAAGGAACAGCACGGCGCTGCATCCATTGGTGCTTTGGTGAGCCCGCACAGTACTCTTGAGGAACTGGTTCTTGCTGGTGCGTTGGTACGCGGTTTGGGTAGTGAAAATATTGACTATCGCATGCGTAATGCTGAGTTTGCTCCAAACGAAGGTGTACGTTATCTGGGCACTTCCATTGCAAGTCTGTGTCAGTTGCAACGTGTCCTGGTGGTGGGATCCAATCTGCGCAAGGATCATCCCTTATTTGCACAACGCATTCGCCAGGCGGCGCGCAAAGGTTGTGCTGTGAGTGTTATCAATTCTGAAGTTGAGTTGGCTCAGCCCGACGCGTGGGCCATGCCTTTGGCTTATTCCACGCTGGTGCCAGTTGCGCAATGGGTTCAGGTTCTGGCTGATGTTGCTGTAGCAATTGCATCGGAAAAGGGTGTTGCTCCGCCTGCAAAGGGTGAGGCAACCGCGGTTGCGATTGCAATTGCCAAGTCTCTGTTGGGGGGGGATAGAAAAGCTGTGTTGCTGGGTAATGCTGCAGCACATCACGCCAAGGCTTCCAGTATTCTTGCTTTGGCAAATTGGATTGCTGAGCAAACTGGTGCTTCTATTGGTTATCTGACGGAAGCAGCAAATACCGTGGGTGCGCAATTGGTCAATGCACTTCCTGGGCAAGGCGGATTAAACGCTCAGATCATGCTGAATGGTGCTTTGAAGGCGGTTCTGCTTTTGAATACGGAGCCAGAGTTTGATTCTGCAGCTGGTGCTAATGCAGCATCGGCTCTGGCTAAAGCTGAAATGGTGGTTACGTTAAGTCCGTTCAAGGCCAACTTGGCGTTCAGCGATGTGCTTTTGCCTATTGCGCCATTTTCTGAGACGGCAGGTACTTTTGTGAATGCCGAAGGCCGTATCCAAGGTTTTCATGCGGTGGTTCGGCCGTTGGCTGAAACTCGACCAGGATGGAAGGTTTTGCGTGTATTGGCGAACCTGTTGAAGGTTCCTGGTTTTGACTTCGAGTCATCACAGGATGTCTTGGCGACAACGGGTTTTCTTGGTGCTGCAAGTGTTTCTGTCGATATGCTGAGCAATAAAACCCAGGCAAACGTGGATCTGAGTTCTGCAAATGTAGCTACACCGTCCGTTGCAAGCCTTTACCAATTAGACGGTATTGTGCGCCGCGCTACGTCATTGCAGCTTACTGCGGATGGTCGTCGTGCATCCAGCGTGAATGAGGTGACGGCATGATCGATTCGATATTCGGTTTTGGCCAGGGGCTGGTTGCTGCAAACTGGTGGGCTGCTGGTGCATGGCCTGTTATCTGGACGCTTATCAAGATCGTTGCGGTGTTGCTGCCGTTGATGGGATGTGTGGCTTACCTTACTTTGTGGGAACGTAAGGCAATCGGCTGGACCCAAATTCGTATTGGTCCTAATCGCGTCGGTCCTCTGGGGTTACTGCAACCTATTGCAGATGCACTGAAGCTGCTCACCAAAGAAATTATTCTTCCCTCGGTAGCAAATAAGGGGCTATTTTTCTTGGGTCCGATTATGACGATCATGCCGGCCTTGGCAGCTTGGGCGGTGGTCCCATTCGGTCCTGAAGTTGCGCTGTCCAATATCAATGCAGGTTTACTGTTTTTGATGGCAATTACATCTCTGGAGGTGTATGGCGTCATTATTGCCGGCTGGGCATCCAATTCCAAGTATGCTTTTTTAGGCGCACTACGTGCTTCTGCGCAGATGGTGAGCTATGAAATCGCTATGGGTTTCTGTTTCGTAATTGTGTTGATGGTATCTGGCAGCTTGAATATGACCGACATTGTGTTGGGGCAGGCTAAGGGTATGTTTGCAGACAAGGGCCTGACATTCCTCTCATGGAATTGGCTGCCTTTGTTGCCGGTGTTTATTGTGTATTTCATTTCCGGTTTGGCTGAGACAAATCGACATCCTTTTGACGTGGTCGAGGGAGAGTCTGAAATTGTTGCAGGCCATATGGTGGAGTACTCTGGGATGAGCTTTGCCATGTTCTTCTTGGCCGAGTACGCCAATATGTGGCTGGTTTCTATCTTGACCGTAATCATGTTCTTGGGGGGATGGCTCTCTCCGATTGACGGTGCGTTGTTCAATCTTATTCCAGGCTGGATTTGGTTGGGCATCAAGACATTTGCGGTCGTCACTATGTTTCTATGGGTACGTGCCAGCTTCCCACGGTTTCGTTATGACCAAATCATGCGCTTAGGTTGGAAGATTTTCATACCAATTACCTTGGTGTGGCTGGTTGTTGTGGGTGCGTGGATGCAAACGTCGTTAAATATCTGGAAGTAAAGAGAGTCATTCATGTCTTCTACATTGGCTTCTTCCGCCTTTTCACTGAAAGATTTCCTTTCCAGTTTTATGCTGGTGGAGCTTTTTAAAGGTTTGGCGCTTACAGGAAAGCATGCCTTCCGGCGCAAGATTACTGTGCAATTTCCAGAGGAAAAGACGCCCATATCGCCGCGCTTTCGCGGTCTGCACGCTTTGCGTCGTTACGAAAATGGTGAAGAGCGTTGCATCGCCTGCAAACTATGCGAGGCAGTGTGTCCAGCAATGGCCATCACAATTGAGTCTGATGTGCGTGCTGATGGTTCGCGTCGTACCAGCCGCTATGACATTGATCTGACCAAATGTATTTTTTGTGGCTTTTGTGAAGAGAGTTGCCCCGTCGATTCAATCGTGGAAACCCATGTTTTTGAGTATCACGGTGAAAAGCGTGGTGATCTCTATTTCACCAAAGATATGTTGCTGGCCGTTGGTGATCGGTATGAGAAGGAAATTGCAGCTGCCCGTGCTGCAGATGCCAAATACCGTTGATATCCTCTGATCGCAATCCTTTTGATCCTATAAAACAAGAATCGATCCATGGACGTTAAGACTGGCCTTTTTTACTTTTTCTCAGCGGTGTTGTTGTTCGCTGGGTTTCGTGTCATTACGTCGCGCAACCCTGTATACGCAGCGCTTTACCTCGTATTGGCGTTTTTCCAGGCTGCGGCGATTTGGATTTTGCTCAAAGCTGAGTTTCTAGCCATAGCCTTGGTGCTGGTGTATGTCGGCGCCGTGATGGTGTTGTTTCTCTTTGTCGTGATGATGTTGGATATCAATATCGATTCCATGCGACAAGGCTTTTGGAAACATTTCCCATTTGCAGCCGCTATTGGCGCTTTGATCGCTTTGGAGATGGCGGCAGTGTTGATGGGGGGATTCCGTTTAACGGAGGAGGCTCGCAATTCTGCTGCTTTAGTACCTGTAGTACCTCAGTTTTCTAATACCAAAGAGTTGGGGAAGCTGTTGTATACCGAGTACTTGTATCCCTTGGAAATAGCCGCGGTTATTTTGCTGGTGGCGATTGTGGCTGCAATTGCACTTACCTTGCGTCAGCGCAAGGATAGTAAGCATGCCAGCCCATCTGATCAGGTTCGCGTGAAGGCGCGTGATCGCGTAGAAATTATCAAGATGAAGGTGACGCAACCTGTTCAAGCTGAGGTGGCGGCGGCCGTCGTTGCGAGCGTGGAGAAAAAATAATGACGTTAACGCTAGGTCACTTTTTGTCGCTGGGGGCAATCTTGTTTGCCCTGTCGGTTATTGGCATCTTTCTAAATCGAAAGAACCTTATCGTTTTGTTGATGGCAATTGAGCTGATGCTTTTGGCTGTGAACATGAACTTCGTGGCTTTCTCGTACTATCTGAATGATATGCGTGGGCAAATATTTGTGTTTTTTATTCTGACGGTGGCTGCTGCTGAATCGGCTATTGGTCTGGCTATTCTGGTGCTTCTCTTCCGTAATAAGTCCAACATCAATGTGGATGAACTCAATGCGCTCAAGGGTTAATAAGAAATGACTCAAACCCTTACCGCTTCTACTCTTCTTGCAGTTCCACTGGCCCCACTTGCAGGAGCTCTTCTGGCCGGTATTTTTGGTACCGCATTTGGTGGCAATTTAATTGGTCGCCGCGCTAGCCATAGTCTGACGATCTTGGGCGTATTCGTTGCCTTCATCTTGTCGGCTATGACGCTCAAAAGCGTTATTTTGGATGGAGCTCGTTTTAGTGAAACTCTCTACACCTGGATGGTGGTTGGTGGGTTGCACATGGAGGTCGGATTTCTTGTCGATGGTCTGACCGCGATGATGATGTGTGTGGTGACTTTTGTGTCTCTCATGGTGCACATCTATACCATCGGGTACATGGAGGAAGATGAAGGCTATAACCGATTTTTTGCCTACATCTCGTTATTCACATTCTCCATGTTGATGTTGGTGATGAGCAATAACATGCTTCAGCTATTCTTTGGCTGGGAAGCGGTGGGCCTAGTGTCTTATTTGTTGATTGGTTTCTGGTTTAACCGGCCTACTGCCATTTTTGCCAATATGAAGGCATTTTTGGTTAACCGTGTAGGTGACTTCGGCTTCATTCTCGGCATTGGTCTGATTGCTGCCTATGCTGGTACTTTGAATTACGCAGAGGCTTTTGGGAAGGCCGATGAGTTGAGCAAGCTTGTGTTCCCTGGTACTGAGTGGATGCTGGTTACAGTAATTTGCATTTGCTTGTTCATTGGTGCCATGGGTAAGTCCGCACAGTTTCCTTTGCATGTTTGGCTGCCGGACTCTATGGAAGGCCCGACTCCTATTTCTGCATTGATTCATGCTGCGACGATGGTTACCGCTGGTATTTTCATGGTCGCTCGCATGTCTCCACTGTTTGAATTGAGCGATACCGCGCTCAATTTCATTATGGTCATCGGCGCTATTACTGCGCTGTTTATGGGGTTCCTTGGCATTATTCAGAACGACATCAAGCGCGTTGTGGCGTATTCAACGTTGTCGCAACTCGGCTACATGACTGTCGCACTGGGTGCTTCGGCCTATTCGGTCGCCGTGTTTCATTTGATGACCCATGCTTTCTTCAAGGCACTACTGTTTTTGGCTGCTGGTTCGGTCATCATGGGCGTTCACCACAACCAGGACATTCGTTGGATGGGCGGTCTGCGTCGCTACATGCCAATTACGTGGATTACTTCGTTGCTGGGCTCTTTGGCGCTGATCGGAACTCCGTTATTTTCCGGCTTTTACTCAAAAGACAGCATCATTGAAGCTGTGCAAGAGAGCCATTTGCCCGGTGCAGGTTTTGCTTCATTTGCTGTGTTGGCCGGCGTGTTTGTGACGGCGTTTTATTCCTTCCGTCTCTACTTCCTGGTCTTCCATGGCAAAGAGCGTTTCGATCAAAATCCAGATGCCCATCATGGTCACCATGATGATCATGCCGACCACCACGGTCACCATGAGGCGCATACACCCCATGAATCTCCTTGGGTGGTGACTTTGCCATTGGTTCTATTGGCTATTCCATCTGTAATTTTGGGATGGATGACGATTGATCCGATGTTGTTTGGTGATTTCTTCAAGGGTGCTATTTTTGTAGATGCGGAGCGTCATCCGGCAATGGAAGAGTTGGCCAAAGGTTTCCATGGTCCTATGGCGATGGCCTTACACGCGCTGACTTCCCTGCCTTTCATATTGGCCTTGGCCGGTGTGGTGGTTGCTTATTACATGTACATGGTCAATCCTGCCGTGCCAGCGACCATTAAGCGTGCTTGCCAGCCAATTTACACGCTGCTTGAAAACAAATATTACCTGGATTGGTTTAATGAAAACGTATTGGCTCGTGGAGCGCGTTTGTTGGGCTCATTGCTGTGGAAGGTGGGTGACCGCGTGATCATCGACGGGGCTGTGGTCAATGGTTCCTGGAAAATTGTGGGCTGGGTATCTGGCTTGGTACGTTGGGTGCAGACCGGTTTTATCTACCACTATGCCTTTGCCATGATTGCCGGTGTCTTTGTATTGATGACATATTTCGTCTGGCACGATCAGTTTATGGCTTTGGTCCGGCTCGTCAAATAAGGGAAAAGAAAAATGGGACTGTTGAGCCTAGCTATTTGGATACCTATATTCTTTGGCGTTGTACTTTTGGCCCTGGGGCGTGATGAGCATGCTCGGGCTGTGCGTTGGATTGCACTGATTGGTGCATTGCTGAGTTTTCTAGTCACATTGCCGATTTACCAAGGTTTTCAACTTGGGACATCGGCTATGCAGTTCGTGGAAAAGGCAAGCTGGATTGAGCGCTTCAATGTCTTCTACCACCTAGGTGTGGATGGCATTTCTGTATGGTTTGTGATCTTGACCGCGTTTATCAACGTGGTTGTGGTTATCGCTGGATGGGAGGTTATTACCCGCCGCGTTAACCAGTACATGGGCGCTTTCATGATCCTGAGTGGATTGATGATCGGTGTGTTTTGTGCGCTCGACGGGATTTTGTTCTACGTATTCTTTGAAGCCACTCTGATTCCGATGTACTTGATCATCGGAATCTGGGGTGGTCCAAACAAGATATACGCAGCCTTCAAGTTCTTTCTGTACACCCTGCTAGGCTCTTTGCTGATGCTGGTTGCATTGATTTTCTTGTACGTGAAGTCAGGTGGTAGCTTTGATATCGCTACCTGGCACCAGCTGCGCTTGGATAGCCGCACGCAGACCTTGTTGTTCTTTGCTTTTCTTGCTGCATTTGCCGTCAAGGTTCCCATGTGGCCTGTACATACCTGGTTGCCGGATGTGCACGTGGAGGCACCTACCGGTGGTTCGGCCGTCTTGGCTGCGATCATGCTCAAGCTGGGCGCATACGGGTTCCTGCGTTTCTCACTTCCCATTGCGCCCGATGCGGCTCACCAATGGGCTTGGTTGTTGATCGCTTTCTCCTTGATCGCTGTGATTTACGTCGGCTTGGTTGCGATGGTGCAGCAGGACATGAAGAAGCTCGTTGCGTATTCATCCGTCGCTCACATGGGTTTCGTGACCTTGGGTTTCTTCATATTCAATGACTTGGGTATTTCGGGCGCTTTGGTTCAGATGATTGCGCACGGCTTTGTGTCGGCTGCTATGTTCTTGTCCATTGGCGTACTGTATGACCGTGTGCATTCACGTGAAATTGCAAGCTACGGCGGTGTAATCAATACCATGCCCAAGTTTGCTGCGTTTGCATTGTTGTTTGCCATGGCAAATTGTGGTTTGCCGGGCACTGCGGGCTTTGTGGGTGAGTGGATGGTTATTTTGGGTGCCATCAAGTTCAACTTCTGGATCGGTTTTGGCGCGGCGACCGCATTGATTTTTGGTGCTGCATATACCTTGTGGATGTTTAAACGGGTGTATCTCGGACCCGTGGCCAATGACGATGTCAAGGAACTTACGGATATCAATGCCCGGGAGTTTTTGATGCTGGCGCTGTTGGCAATTGCTGTTCTCGCCATGGGGATTTATCCCAAACCGTTTACCGACGTGATGGACGCTTCGGTTGCCGATTTGATCAAGCATGTTGCGATTTCCAAGTTGTAAACACCACTGAATTGAGAACGATAAGATGATTGACACAATCAGTTGGATTACGGTTTATCCAGAGATTATTTTGTTGGCGATGACCTGTGTTATTGCCTTGGTCGACTTGGGTGTGAAAAGCCCTCGTAGAACCGGAACTTATATCTTGACGATGGCCACGCTGGCCTTCGTTGCATTCCTGCAGGGTTCCTACGCCAGCGGCAATACCACGCTGTACGGCTTTGGCAATATGGTGGTCAGCGACCCCATGGGCAACTGGCTGAAATGTTTTGCAACGGTTGCGGTCATGGTGACCTTGGTATATGGCCGTCCTTATGCGGCCGATCGTGACATGCTGCGCGGTGGTGAAATGTTCACCCTTAGCCTGTTTGCGCTGTTGGGCATGTCTGTGATGATTTCGGGCAACAACTTCTTGGTCATCTACATGGGCCTGGAGCTGCTCACTTTGTCCAGTTATGCGCTAGTGGCTTTGCGCCGCGACAACGCTACTGCTAGCGAGGCCGCCATGAAGTACTTTGTGTTGGGCGCGCTGGCATCTGGCTTCTTGCTATACGGCTTGTCCATGATGTACGGCGCAACAGGAACCCTGGAGGTGGGCCAGGCATTCAAGGTGATTGCTTCCGGGCAAGTTAAGCACCAGGTGCTGGTGTTTGGTCTGGTATTTGTGGTTGCCGGTCTGGCGTTCAAACTCGGCGTTGTGCCTTTCCATATGTGGATTCCAGACGTTTACCAAGGCGCTCCCACGGCGGTGACCTTGATGGTCGGTGGTGCTCCCAAGCTGGCCGCATTCGGCATCGTGATCCGCCTGTTGGTAGAGGGCATGCTGCCTCTGGCGATAGATTGGCAACAGATGCTGGTGGTGTTGTCTATCGGCTCCCTGCTGGTGGGTAACCTGGCTGCCGTGGCCCAAACCAATCTGAAGCGCATGTTGGCTTATTCCACCATCTCTCAAATGGGCTTTGTCTTATTGGGTCTGTTGTCTGGTGTGGTCAATGGCGACACCTTGTCTGCCGCGAATGCTTACAGCTCATCGATGTTTTATGTCGTGAGTTATGTATTGACCACCCTGGCTGGCTTCGGTGTGATCTTGCTGCTGGCTCGCGAAGGCTTTGAAAGCGAAGAAATCTCTGATTTGGCTGGCTTGAATGAGCGCAGTCCCTTGTATGCCGCCGTGATGGCCATCTGCTTGTTCTCCATGGCTGGCATCCCTCCTATGGTCGGCTTCTACGCCAAACTCTCGGTGCTGCAAGCGTTGATTGCCTCTGGCTACACCGGCTATATCGCTTTGGCAATTTTTGCCGTGATCATGTCCTTGATTGGCGCGTTCTATTATTTGCGCGTGGTGAAGGTGATGTACTTTGACGCACCCATTACCGCCAGCACGGTATCTGCTCCGTTGGACGTGCGCGCGGTGTTGACTCTGAATGGCGCGTTGGTTCTGTTGCTGGGCTTGGTTCCTGGTGGTTTGATGGCCTTGTGCGCACGCTCCATCGTGTTGACACTGGGCACTTGAGTGGCTTGGATGTTGCCTATGCTGGCTGGATATTGAGTTGACCCAAACAGTATCTGTTTGGCTGGTTTTGTTGGCCGCCTTGTGTGCGGCCAACTTGCCTTTTGTGAGCCAACGTTTGTTCGGTTTGATATCCGTGTCCCGGGGTAAATCCTTGGGCGTTCGGTTGGGCGAGTTACTGCTCCTCTATGTGCTGGTGGGCGGTTTGGGTTTGTTTTTGGAGAACCACGCCGGACAAATCGCATCCCAAGGCTGGGAGTTTTACGCCATCACGGGAACGTTGTTTTTGACCCTCGCATTTCCAGGGTTTGTCTACCGCTATCTGCTCAAGCACAGTCGCTGAGCCACACTGCCATGATGGCTTGCTGCCTGCAGCAGGGCTCTTCTGATTCTTTCTTTGCCACCTTATCCGCTGCACCCTTATGCCATCCAACGACCAGCATTTGATCGAGCACAAGACCGATAGCGAGGAGTTGCTGCGCGGGCGCTTTTTGCATGCTTTTCGCGATACGGTTCGGCTGCCTGATGGCAGCAGCGCCACGCGTGAATATGTGAACCACCCGGGCGCCGTGATGGTGATTCCCATGCTGGACGACGGACGTTTGGTGTTGGAGCGCCAGTACCGCTATCCCTTGCAGCGGGTGATGGTGGAATTCCCGGCGGGCAAGTTGGACGCAGGCGAATCCACGTTCAACTGTGCGCAGCGCGAGCTATTGGAAGAAACTGGCTATACCGCCACAGAGTGGGCCCATGCCGGCCAGTTGCACCCTGTGATTGCTTATTCGACAGAGTTCATTGACATCTGGTTTGCGCGCGGGCTAAGCCTTGGCGAGCGCAAGCTGGACGCTGGTGAGTTTCTGGATGTTTTCACGGCGAGCTTGCCCGAGCTGTTGCAATGGTGCTGCGATGGTCGGGTGACAGACGGTAAAACGCTGACGGCTGCACTGTGGTTGCAGAACGTGGCATCGGGTGCCTGGTCTCTGGAATGGCAGACTGCCGACGCGTTGGTGGCCGTCGACTGAGTCCATATGAAAGTTCTGGATCTTCAGTGCGCGCACCGGCACAGCTTTGAAGGCTGGTTTGGCTCGGAGGACGATTTCCAGAGCCAGCTTGGCAGAGGTCTGGTGGAATGCCCTTTGTGCGGTGACACCCATATCACCAAGATGTTGAGTGCGCCGCGTTTGAATCTGGGTGCGACGCAAACCCCGACGGCCAACTCGGCTGAGCCAGCAAAGGCTGCGGGCACCGATGTGGCTCTACCGGCGGCGTCTGAGCCCCAAGTGGCCTGGATGAAGCTGCTGCGCCATGTGCTGGACAACACGGAAGACGTAGGCTCCCAGTTTGCGGAAGAAGCGCGCAAAATGCACTACGGCGAGAGCGAGGCGCGCAACATCCTCGGCCTGGCCTCGCCTGAAGAAACAGAGGCATTGCTGGACGAGGGCATAGACGTATTGCCTTTGCCCATCCCTGCCGGCTTCAAAGGCCGTTTGCAGTAATACCCGTGGCAGGGGCCGTTGGCCCCCGCTCTGGCATCAGGGGTACAGGCCGCGCAGTTCGCGGGTGTGCAGAATGCGTTTGCAAGCCACGATGAAGGTGGCGGTACGCAGGCTGACCTTGTTGTCTTGCGCGACTTGCCAGACGGCAGAGAACGCCTCCTTCATGATGCGCACCAGGCGGGCGTTGATTTCGTCTTCGTCCCAGAAGAAGCTGGAGAAATCCTGCACCCATTCGAAGTAGCTCACCGTCACGCCGCCGGCGTTGGCGATCACGTCGGGCAGTACCAGGATGTTGCGTTCATGCAGGATGTCGTCCGCTTCCGGCGTGGTCGGGCCGTTGGCGCCCTCGATCACCAGGCGGGCCTGGATGCGGCCGGCGTTGGCCGCCGTGATTTGCTGCTCCAGTGCGGCCGGAATCAGGATGTCGCAAGGCACTTCCCAGAACTTGTCATTGCTGATGACTTCCGCGCCTTCAAAGCCGCCCACGCTACCCGTGGCTTGCACGTGCTTGAGCAGGTTGGGTACGTCCAGGCCGGCTTCGCGGTAGATGGTGCCGCCATGGTCCTGTACGGCAACCACACGGGCGCCGGCTTCGGCAAACAGCTTGCCCGCTACGCCACCCACATTACCAAAGCCCTGCACGGCCACGCGGGCGGTGGATACGTCCAAGCCGATGTGCTTGGCAGCTTCCACGCCCACGGTGAATACGCCGCGGCCCGTGGCTTCACGGCGGCCGAGGGAGCCACCCAGATCCACTGGCTTGCCGGTCACCACGCCCGTAGCAGTGGAGCCCTGGTTCATGGAGTAGGTATCCATCATCCAGGCCATGATCTGCTCGTTGGTGTTCACGTCCGGCGCGGGGATATCCTTGTTCGGGCCAATGATGATGCCGATCTCGCTGGTATAGCGGCGCGTCATGCGCTCCAGCTCGCCGCGCGACAAGGTCTTGGGGTCTACGCGGATGCCGCCCTTGGCGCCGCCGTAGGGTACGTTCACGGCGGCGTTCTTGATCGACATCCAGGCTGACAGCGCCATCACCTCGGACAAAGTTACGTCCTGGTGGAAGCGCACGCCGCCCTTGCCTGGGCCGCGGGATGTGTTGTGTTGCACGCGGTAGCCTTCAAAATGGCGCACCGTACCGTCGTCCAGGTGGATCGGCACGTCCACCACCAGAATGCGCTTGGGGCGTTTCAGGGTTTCAACCCAGCGCGCCAGGTTGCCCAGATAGGGCTCCACCCGGTCAACCTGCTTGAGAAAGATGCCCCAGGGACCCAGGTGGTCGGCGTTCAGGTAAGAGGGCAGCGAGTGCACGGTCGGGGCCGTGGTGGACGGTACTTGCAACATGAAATTCCTTGATGGACGTTGAAGCCGCGAGCTTAGAACCGCCTTGTGCCTTTGTCTAACGCCAGGTTCTATGCATGTTATGTGTTTAATGCATAAAGAGAACAAAGCCGTTACACGGCCGACTTGCCATCCAGCTGCAGCAGCTGTTCAGCTTGCACGCGCAGCTGGGGCAGCAGCTGGTAAATCAGCGCCAACTGGGTGTGCACGACGCGCTGGGCCGGTGGTGCGTCCTCGGGTGTGCGCTGCAGCATTTCCAACAAGATGGGCTCGGATGCGTCTGCTGGAGCCAGCGGTTGGCTGTTGGCCAGGCTGTTGGCCAGTTGTTCCAGCACGCGCTGCGCGAGGCTGGCGGCCTGCGCAGTGGGCGTGTCGCCGGTGGCTTCGGCCAGGGTTTCACGGTGCGCACCCAGGGCTGACAGATAGTTCAGCAGCGTGTGTGACAACAGCAAAAAGCGCAGTCCACTATCGCCCCGGCCCTGCAGAAAGCCGGGTTCCTGGAACAGATTCGACAGCGCGGTGGACAGCGCGGCATCAGCGTTGTGCGCGTTGCGCCGGGCCAGGCGGTAGGCTAGGTCGTCGCGCTTGCCGGTTTGGTACTGGGCCATGATTTCGCGCAGATAGGCATGGCAGGTGGTGAGCGTGCGGGCGGCCACCACGTGCATGCGCCGGCCCTGCCAATCGGGCAGGATAAGGAACACCGCCAGCCCGGCAATCAGGCTGCCCAGCAGCGTGTCCACCATGCGCGGCACGATCAGCTGGTAGCCGTCGCCGAGCTGGTTGAAGCTCAGCAGTACCAGCAGCGTCATGGCGGCCGTGGCCAGCATATAGCGCCGGGTACGCGTGCTAAAGAACACCACGCCGGCCGCCACCGCAAACATCGCTTGCAGCAGCAGGCTGGGGAACAGCCGGAACAGCGCCCAGCCCGCCACCAGGCCCAGCAGGGTGCCGCTGATGCGCTGCGCCATGCGCTTGCGGGTGGCACCAAAGCTTTGCTGGCAGACGAACACCGTGGTCAGCAGAATCCAGTAGCCCTGGCGGGCATGCACCCAGTGCAACAGGCCGTAGCCCACGGCCAGGGCAATGCTCAGGCGCAGCGCGTGGCGGAATAGCGGGGCCGAGGGCGTCAGCTGCAGGCGTATGCGGTCCACCGCTTCGCGCAGCGACTGCGGCGAGCGATCCAGCAGGCTGTCGTCCTGCGGCTCGGTGTTGTCGTCAGGCTGGCTGGCGCGGGCCAGCCGGGCCTGCAGCGTGCCCAGGTTCTTGGCCAGGGCGCGCAGGGGCGCCAGCAGGCGCTGCCAGGCGGCGGTTTGCGCCAATTGGTGGCCTTCCAGATGCGCCAGGGAGTCCTGCAGGTCCTGCAGGGCCTGGTTGCCTGCGCTGTCTTCGCGCACGGTCTGGCGCAGCAGGATGGCGCGGGCCAGGCGGTTGCAGCTATTGCCCTGCAGCGTCAGCAGGCGCTGGCAGCGGAACAGCACATCGCTGTGGAAGAAGGTGTCGGTCAGCTCGCTGTACGGCGAGTGCGATGAGCTGGCGCGCTCGTGCACCTCCTGGGCGATGAAGTACAGCCGCAGATAGTGCTGCAGTGGCCGGCTGGGCGCGGCCTCCAGGCGGTTCAGAATGCTTTCCTTGGCGGTGTTCAGCGCGTTGACCACCGTGCCATTGCGTTGTGCCAGGGCCAGGCGTTTGACCTCCTGGTTGATGCCGCGAACGGGCTCGAACAGCGAAGCCTTCAACCGCAGATAGTCGCCCAGCACGCGGTACAGCTGCGCCAGGTTCTGCTGCACCGGCTGGTGCGGAAAGCAGGCGCACCACAGTACCGACAGCAGCCCGTACCAGGCCGCGCCACCCACCAGCAGCATGGGTTCCAGCCAGAACGCGCTGGCCGAGCCGCCACGTTGGTCCATGCCGATGGTGGTGTAGATCGACAGAATCAGCGTGCCATAGGCAATCGCCTGGTAGCGCGGGCTGATGGCGCCCAGCATGGTCAGGCAGAAGGTGGCCAGCACCAGCGCGCAGGGGAACAGCCAGGGGTGCGGGAACAGGTACTGCACGGTAAAGGCCGCCAGCGTGAAGCACAGCAGGGTGACCAGCAGAGCGTGCAGGCGGCCGCGCCAGTTGTCGTCGGTCTCGGCCAGGGCCGAGGCGATGGTGCCCAGAAAGATAGGCATCACCAGCGCCATCTCGTCCAGTTCCCAACCCACGGCCATGGTGGTGCTCAGCGCGATGAAGATGCGCAGGCTATAGGGAAAGGTGTCCAGCGCCCAGAGGCGGCGCAAGAACTGGGACAGCGGGAAGAAGGGCATAGGGCTTTACACGGGTTGCTATCTAAAAAATAGCTGCTGGCGCAGATAAATACTGCGCTGGAGGCATATTTTATGCAAATAAACCGTGTCGCAAATGGCGTGCCAGAGCCCGTGCGCTGGCGGCCTCAGCTCGTGAACTGCAGCGCTGCCAATCGGGCGTAAACGCCGTCGGCCGCGACCAGCTCGGCGTGCGTGCCTTGCTCCACGATGTGCCCATGGTCCAGCACCACGATGCGGTCGGCCTGCTGTACCGTGGCCAGCCGGTGGGCGATGACCAGCGTGGTGCGGCCACGCATGGCGGATTCCAGCGCGGCCTGCACCATGCGCTCGCTCTCGGCGTCCAGTGCGCTGGTGGCTTCGTCCAGCAGCAGCAGCGGCGCGTTTTTCAGCATGGCGCGGGCAATCGCCACGCGCTGGCGCTGGCCGCCGCTCAGGCGCACGCCGCGTTCACCCAGGAAGGTGTTGTAGCCATCGGGCAGGGCGGTGATGAAGCCGTGGGCAAAGGCCGACTCGGCGGCGGCCATCACCTCGGCATCGGTCGCATCGGGCCGACCGTAGCGGATGTTCTCCAGCGCGCTGGTGGAGAACATCACCGCGTCCTGCGGCACGATGCCGATGTGCTGGCGCAGGTCCTGCAGGTCCATGGCGCGCGTGTCCACGCCATTGATACGGATGCTGCCGGCCTGCGGGTCGTAGAAGCGCAGCAGCAGTTGCAGCACCGTGCTCTTGCCTGCGCCGCTGGCGCCCACCAGGGCCACGGTTTCACCGGGTGCCACATCCAGGTTGAACTGGCTCAGCGCCGGCTGCAGCGGGCGCGATGGGTAGCGGAACTCGATTGCTTCTAAATTGATAGCGCTTCCCGCAGATGTTGTCTGCGTAGGAGCCGCATTCGGCGCAGACTGTATGGGCGACTCGGTGGCCAGCAGCTCCATCAGCCGCTCGCTGGCACCGGCGGCGCGCAGCACATCGCCATACACCTCGCCCAGCACGGCGGTGGCGCCTGCCAGGATGATCACGTAGACCACGGTCTGCCCCAGGTGGCCCGCCGAGATGCTGCCTTGTAGCACCGCCTGCGTTCCCTGGTACAGGCCCCACAGCAGCGCGCCGGAGGTGGCGGTGATGATGAAAGCCACCAGCACCGAACGTGCCTTGCTGCGGCCCACGGCGGTCTGGAAGGCGGCGGCGGTGGAGTCGTTGAAGCGGCGCGCTTCGCGCCCCTCGGCGGTATAGGCCTGCACCACGGGAATGGCGTTCAGCACTTCGGCGGCGATGGCGCTGCTGTCGGCCACGCGGTCCTGGCTGGCGCGTGACAGTTTGCGCACCCGGCGGCCAAACCACACGCTGGGCAGCACGATCAGCAGCAGCACGCCAAATACCTGGGTCATCACCAGCGGGTTGGTCCAGACCAGCACGCCCAAAGCGCCCACACCCATCACCGCATTGCGCAAGCCCATGCTCAGCGACGAGCCGACCACGGTCTGGACCAGGGTGGTGTCCACCGTCAGGCGCGACAGCACCTCGCCGGTCTGGGTGGTTTCAAAGAACTGCGGGCTTTGCTTCAGCACATGGGCGTAGACGGCGTTGCGGATGTCGGCCGTGACGCGTTCGCCCAGCCAGCTCACGGTGTAGAAGCGCGCCGCCGAGAACAGGCCCAGCGCCGCTGCCACCGCGAACAGTTCGAAGAAATGGTTGCGCAGCGCCATGATTTGCGCCCCGCGGTCCACACCGCCGTCCGCGCCCTGCGTCACCAGGCCCTGGTCGATCAGCGAGCGCAGCGCCAGCGGAAAAGCCAGCGTGGCACCCGCCGCCAGGATCAGGAAGACGATGGCCAGCACGATGCGCCCGCGGTAGGGCCGCAAGAACGGCAGCAGGCCGGACAGGGAGCGCGGAGAGCCTTTGGCGGCTTGGGAAGAGGAGGGGGAGGTTGCCATACCCGGAGTGTAGCCATAGTTGATGATGCAACAAACAAAGACTTGACATTAATTGTCTAGGCAATTAATATTGCGGACATGATTGCAAATAACTCTTCAGACGCCGTGAACGCGACCAGCGTCGCCCCTTTGCCGCCGCCGGTCGATTTTTATCAACCTGACAACTATGTTGCCGGAGGCGACAGCGTGGGCCATCTGATGTCCCGCGTGGTGGCTGCCTTCACGCAGGAGATGGAGCGTCAGTTCGAGCCCAGTGGCTTGACCAATGCCCAGTGGAAGCCGCTGTTCAAGCTGGCCTATACCAATGCCTCCACGGTAGCTGAGCTGGCCCGCCAGTGCACCCTGGACGCTGGCGGCATGACCCGCCTGCTGGACCGCCTGGAAGCCAAGGGCCTGTGCCAGCGTGAGCGCTCCGAGCAGGACCGCCGCGTGGTCAATCTGGCGCTGACCGATGCCGGCCGCGAAGCCGTGAAGGACGTGCCCGCGGTGCTCAGCAATGTGCACAACGCCTATTTGTCCGGTTTCAGCCGCGAGGAATGGCAAACCCTGAAGAGCTTTTTGCAACGGATTCTGGATAACGCCGCCGCCGTACAGGCACACGCAAACAATACCGCCGGAGAAAAAGATGCGCAGTAAATCGATCCACCGCCTGCCACGTTTTGCGCTGGCCGCTACCCTGTTGGCTGGCCTGGCTGCCTGCGCCAACTATTCCGGCATCAAGCCTGAAGCGCAACTGCGCACGCCCCAGTCCTTGGGGCTGGATGCCAGTGCCCAGGCCACAGCAGTAGATGCGCAATGGTGGCTGGGCTTCCAGGATGCCCAGCTGAACAGCCTCATCACCCAGGCCCTGCAATCCAGCCCCAGTCTGCAACTCGCCCAGGCCCGTGTGCGCCGCGCCCAGGCCGGTACCGACGTGGCCCACTCGGCACTGCTGCCCAAGGTGAATGCCGGCGTGGATGCCACGCACCAGCTCTACACCGCCAACGGCCTGTATCCCGCGCCCCTGGCCGGCAATATCTATGACTCGGGCACCGCCCAGCTCGAAGCCAGCTGGGAGCTGGACTTCTTCGGCAAGAACCGCGCTGCGCTGGACGCCGCTGTGGGCCAGACCAAGGCCGCCCAGGCCGACGCCCAGGCCGCCCGCGTCCTGCTGGCCAGCCAGGTGGCCCGCAACTACTTCCAGTTGCTGCGCCTGAACGCTCAGCTGGGCTTGGCCAATCGCACTCTGGCCCAGCGCACCGAGCTGCTGAACCTGGTGCGCGACCGCGTCAGCGCCGGCCTGGATACGCGCCTGGAGCTGCGCCAAAGCGAGGGCAGTCTGCCCGAGGCGCGCCAGCAGGTCGAAGCCGTGCAAGAGCAAATCGCTCTGACGCGCAATGCCCTGGCTGCGTTGGTAGGTCAGCCAAATCTGGCACTGGCGCAGAATCTACCTGCGCTGGATGCTATTAAGAACATAGCGTCTGCCGCTGCCGTACCGGCCGACCTGCTGGGCCGCCGTGCCGACATCACCGCCGCCCGCTGGCGCGTGGAGGCGGCCAGCTCGGACGTGGCCAGCGCCAAGGCCCAGTTCTACCCCAACATCAACCTGGTGGGCTTTGCCGGCTTTTCCAGCATTGGCCTGGACAAGCTGCTGGAGTCGGGCAGCCGGCAGTGGGGCATAGGCCCGGCCATCCATCTGCCCATATTCGACGCAGGCCATTTGCGTGCTGGCCTGAAGGGCAAGACGGCTGACCTGGACGCCGCGGTGGAAAGCTATAACGCCGCCCTGATCGATGCCGTGCGCGATGTGGCCGACCAAGTGGCCTCGCAGCAGTCCATCACCCGCCAGCAGGTTGAGCAGCGCGCCGCCCAGCAGGCGGCCGAGTCGGCCTACGAGATCGCCGTGCAGCGCTACAGCGCCGGCCTGGGCAACTACTTGAACGTACTGAGCGCCGAAACCGCTGTGCTGAACCAGCGCCGCACCCAGGTAGACCTGGCCGCGCGTGCGCTGGATACCCAGGTCGCCCTGGTGCGCGCACTGGGTGGTGGCTACTCCGAAGCCCAAATGGATGCAAACCAAGATGCTACAAAAAACGCAGCTGCCGGCGCAAATGGCCAGTACGCCAGCGCCCCATCGGATGCAAAAAACAATGGGCTCGTGCGCTGAGCTCTGTCCCTCCCTACTCATACCTTATTGAATGCAGGTGAACACCATGACCGAATCCGCAAACACTCCCGCTGCTTCCGCAACCGCCCCAGCCGGCAATCCCCAGCGCAAGAAGGCGCTGATCACCATCGCCAGCGTGGTGGTGCTGGCCGGCCTGGGCTGGGCGGCCTATGACGCCGTCATTGCCAGCCACTACGAGAACACCGACAACGCCTACGTGCAGGGCAACATCATCCAGATTACGCCCCAGGTCAGCGGCAACGTGATGACCATCATGGCCGACGACACCGACTTCGTGAAGGCCGGCCAGCCTCTGGTGCAGTTCGACCCCGCTGATGCCAAGCTGGCACTCGACCAGGCCGAAGCCAACCTGGCCCAGACCGTGCGCCAGGTACGTACCCTGTATGCGAACAACTCCGCGCTGTCGGCGCAGGTGGCCCAGCGTACGGCAGATGTGGCGCGCAGCCAGACCGACATTGCCCGTGCCCAGAGCGAGGTGGAGCGCGCCGCCGATGACCTGCGCCGCCGCCAGTCCTTGACTGGCAACGGTGCAGTGTCCAAGGAAGAACTCAGCCACGCCCAGACCCAGCTGGCCAACGCCAAGGCGGGCCTGTCTACTGTGCAGGCCAGCGTGGCCTCGGCCCAGGCCGGCGTGGCTGCAGCCCAAGAGCAACTGGCCAGCAACCAGGCGATGACCGAAGGCACCAGCGTCGAACAGCACCCGAATGTGCTGGCCGCCGCCGCCCGTGTGCGTGAGGCATATCTGGCATCCCAGCGCGCCGCCGTGGTGGCGCCGGTGGACGGCTATGTGGCCAAGCGCACGGTGCAACTCGGCCAGCGCATCGCCGCCGGCACGCCCATGATGTCCATCATCCCGCTGAACCAGGTCTGGGTGGACGCCAACTTCAAGGAAGTGCAGCTGCGCAATATCCGCATCGGCCAACCCGTGAAGCTAACCGCCGACCTGTACGGCAAGAAGATGGAATACACCGGCACGGTGGAAGGCCTGGGCGTGGGCACCGGCGCTGCTTTTGCCTTGCTGCCGGCGCAGAACGCCACCGGCAACTGGATCAAAGTGGTACAGCGTGTGCCGGTGCGCATCGCCCTGGACGCCAAGCAGCTGGTGGACAACCCACTGCGCGTGGGCCTGTCCATGGACGCGACCATCGATGTCACCAAGCAAGACGGCAAGATGCTGGCCGATGCGCCGCGCAGCGCATCGCTGGCCAGGCTGGCCGCCCCCACCGACAAGGGCGCCGACCTGGAAGTGCAGCGCGTGATCGCTGCCAACCTGGGTGGCCGTGCCGTGGTGGCGCGCAATGATGCGCCCAAGGCTTCCAAGGCGGTTGAAGCGCCTGCGGCCTTGGCCGCCGCGTCCCTTCCTGCACAGGTGCAATAAGCCGGCTGCGGCTGGTACTACGGGTCTGAAGCAATGTCCTCCAACCTCAGCTATGTTCCGCCCCCGCCGCTAGAGGGCTCGGCCCGCATGTGGGGCACGATCGCCTTGTCCACCGCCACGTTCATGAATGTGCTGGACACCTCGATCGCCAACGTATCCTTGTCTGCCATCGCTGGCGACCTGGGTGTCAGCCCCAACCAGGGCACCTGGGTGATTACCAGCTTTGCCGTGGCCAACGCCATCTCGGTGCCGTTGACGGGCTGGCTGTCGCAGCGCTTTGGCCAGGTGCGCCTGTTCACGCTCAGCATCGTCATGTTTGTGCTGGCCTCGTGGCTGTGCGGCCTGGCGCCAAACATGAGCATGCTGATCGCGTTCCGTGTGCTGCAAGGCTTTGTGGCAGGACCGATGATCCCCCTGTCGCAGGCGCTGCTGCTGTCCAGCTACCCCAAGGCGCTGGCGGGCACCGCCATGGCGATGTGGGCCATGACCACCCTGGTGGCGCCGGTGATGGGGCCGCTGCTGGGCGGCTGGATCACCGACAACATCTCCTGGCCCTGGATTTTCTACATCAACATACCGGTGGGCATCTTGGCCGCCGGCGCCGCCTGGACCCTGTACCACAAGCGCGAGTCGCAGACCAAGAAGCTGCCGATCGACGGCGTGGGTCTGGGCCTGCTGGTGGTCTGGGTGGGTGCCTTGCAGATCATGCTGGACAAGGGCAAGGAGCTGGACTGGTTTCACTCCACCGAGGTGCAGATACTGGCAGCCGTGGCGCTGGTGGGCTTTTTGTTCTTCCTGGCCTGGGAGTTGACCGATAAGCACCCGGTGACGGACCTGCGCCTGTTCGCCCGGCGTAACTTCTGGGCCGGCACGCTGGCGACGTCGGTGGGCTATGGCCTGTTCTTCGGCAACGTGGTTTTGCTGCCGCTGTGGCTGCAGCAGTACATGGGTTACACCGCCACCCAGGCTGGCTTCATCCTGGCGCCGGTGGGCTTGTTCGCCATCGTGCTGTCGCCCATCGTGGGCAAGAACGTGGGCAAGATGGATCCGCGCATGTTTGCCTCGTTCGCGTTCATCGTGTTCGGTCTTGTGCTGTGGATGCGTTCCAAATTCAACGTGCAGGCCGATGAAGCCACGTTGATGGTGCCGACCCTGGTGCAGGGCGTGGCCATGGCTTTCTTCTTCATCCCGCTGAGTATCCTGACGCTTTCCGGTCTGCCGCCAGACCGCATTCCCGCGGCCTCCGGCTTGACCAACTTTGTGCGTATCACGGCCGGTGCCATGGGGACATCTCTGGTCACCACGGTGTGGGAAAACCGCACGGCCTTGCACCATGCGCAGCTGGTGGAGTACATCAACCAGGGGCGGCAGGTGGCGACTGGCGCTTTGTCGGGTCTGGGCAATGCGGGTCTGGACCCGCAGCAGGCTTTGGAGCAGGTCAACCGCCTGGTGGGCCAACAGGCCGCAACCTTGGCGGCGAACGATGTGTTCTTTGCATCGTCCATGCTGTTTTTGATGCTGATACCGCTGGTGTGGATCACCCGCAGGCCCCAGGCCGCAGGTGCGGCTGCCTCGGAGGCAGCCGCCGGCGCGCACTAAAAAGTCCGCCACGCAAGCGCAAAAAAGGGGCTGGTTCCGGCCGGAACCAGCCCCATTTTTATGGGTCGCTCAGGGTCCGTTGTTCGCTCAGCCTATGCGTACGGGCACGAAGATCTTGTCGCCGTCGCGCAGTATCAGCAGCGCAATCGATTTGTCGGCCTTGGCCACCACGGCGCGGATCTGCTCCACGTTTTTCGCCGGTGTGCCATTGATAGCCAGCAGCACGTCACCGCTCTGCACGCCTGCATTGGCAGCGGCACCGCCTGCGTTTTCGATCAGCAGGCCGTTTTCCACGCCGGCAGAGCGTAGCTCTTCAGGCTGCAGCTGGCGCAGCGCCAGGCCCAGGCGACCTTGGGATGCGGGCTCCTTGCTGCTGGCAACTTGTTCGGGCTTGTCATTGGCGCTGCCCAGCTTGACCTCGATGGTCTGGGCCGAGCCCTTGCGCCACACGTCCAGCTGCACTTTTTCACCCGGTGCAGACAGGCTGATGGCCGCCGGCAGATCGCCCGAGGACACGATGGTGCGGCCGTCCACCTTGCGGATCACGTCGCCCGGCTCCAGCCCGGCCTTGGCGGCAGGGCCGGATTTGTCCACGCTGGACACCAGCGCACCCTCGGGCTTGTCGAGGTGGAAGGAGTCCGCCAGGGTCTGGTTGACCTCTTGCACCGCCACGCCCAGGCGCGCATGTTCCACCTTGCCGTGGGCCACGATCTGGTCCTTGATCTTGCCGGCCAGGTCCATCGGGATGGCGAAGGACACGCCCTGGTAGCCGCCAGTGCGGCTGTAGATCTGCGAGTTGATGCCGATCACTTCACCACGGGTGTTGAACAGTGGGCCGCCGGAGTTGCCGGGGTTCACGGCCGCATCGGTCTGGATGAAGGACACCGCGCCGTCGTCGGGCAGGGTACGGCCCTTGGCGCTGACCACGCCGGCGGTGACGGTGTTTTCAAAGCCGAACGGCGAGCCTATGGCCAGCACCCATTCGCCCACGCGCAGGTCGCTGGTCTTGCCGATGTTGGCCACGGGCAGGTTCTTGGCGTCGATCTTCAGTACGGCCACGTCGGTCTTGGGGTCGGAGCCCAGCACCTTGGCGATGAATTCGCGCCGGTCGGTGAGCTTGACGGTGACTTCCTTGGCGTCTTGCACCACATGGGCGTTGGTCATGATGATGCCGTCGGCGCTGACGATGAAGCCCGAGCCCTGGCTATGTGTGGGCATGGCGCGCGGTGCCTGGCCGCCCTGGCCCTGCTGGAAGCGGCGGAACAGTTCAAACAGCGGGTCGTTGCCAAATGGGTCGTCGCGGCCCTGGCGCTGCGCGGTTTCGCTGTCGTCGTTGGATGTCTTGGTGCTGCCGACCACGCTGATGTTGACCACGGATGGGCCGTTCTGGGCGGTGATCTGCGCGAAGTCGGGTAATGCGATGGGGGCGTTGCTGGCGCTGCTGACCACGGGCGGGGCCGCACGTGCCTGGTCTATGTTGTGGACCAGCGAGCCACCGATGCCGCCGATCGCACCTGCGGCGACCAGAGCCAATACCAGTTTGGTGTTGTGAAGCGATTGCGTTTTCATGGAAGCATCCTTTGGAAGAGCGTTGCGATGGCTCGACTATGGGGATGCTGGCTTAGGCCAGTCTTAAAGAGACTTGGGGCCTTTGAACTGGGGCTTAGAGCGGCTAACAAAACGGGGAAAGTCTACGAAGGCAGATGACACAACAAGCCAGGGAAAGCAAGGCCGTA
>NZ_JBWKNO010000023.1:0-86700 GCF_059415605.1 Rhodoferax sp. GW821-FHT10B06
ATGGAACCGAGACATTTGATCCGGCCCGTTTAAGTCCAAAAACAACTTGAAAAAAACATAGAACCTCAGACAATCGCAGGCCCTGATCCGCCCAGCCCTGCGCTACTCGCCGACGCCACACGGCGGGGGGAGCGGACAGCCGCCCGGCTGAGCCGGGCATCGCGCCGCAGGCGCGAGGAATTCAGCTCGCGCCCTAGGCGCGATGTGGCGCACGGCGCCACCGATCCCGCATTCGGGGTCCCCCTCTGTATGCGCCGAGGAGCGCAGCGCCAAGTGGATCAGGGCCCGCGATTGTCTGAGGCCGTAGGCCGAGTTCGAGCGGGACCCCACTTGGCGTGAGCACCGCAGGTTCCCCGACGCGAGAGCGACGGGGCGCAGACAGTGGGGGCGCCTTTCTTTTGGTGACTTTTCTTTTGCGCAAAAGAAAAGTTACTCGCCCGCCGGGGCGAACTCCCGGCCAGGGATGACATGGAGACCCAAAGCGCATCACACTACCCCAATCCCCATTTAAAACAGAGGGCTCAATAGATGGCAATGCGGCCTAGAGATGCTGCTACAGCGCTAAAAATCCGCAAATTGCGGCACACTTTGAACATTCGCATCAAATTATTGAAAACCGATTCGCCAAACGTGCACTGCCGAAATCGTGTGTGGAAATCAGGTTTTTACAGCCTCGTTAGGCATTAGAGGTCAGAGTCATAACTAGCACACAACATGAACATCACAGCGGCTTTTAAGCAGCGCAGCTACTCATGGACCCTGCGCAGTCCCATCAAGTACAAAGCAAGATGAGCAACAACGACAGCCATCTCTTGCCATTTAAGGCAGTGTTAATCGAGTGCCTAGATGAGCAACAGAACCTAATACCGGAAGCGACAGCGAGCGGATTCCTCACAGAGGAAGATAGCCGACACTACCTATACACGTGCTGGCATGTGGTAACTGGATTGAATCCGCAAACCTTAGAACTGCCGCGCACAGCGATGAACCGACGCTTTCTAAGGGTTTCGGTCCAAGCAATGCGGGACGAGGGTGCGATCAAAGCCATTGGCGGATTGCGTACCTTCACAATACCGTTGTATGAATCGAGAGATGCAATATTGCGCCCAGTTTGGCAGCAGCAGTCTTATCACGTCCCACATACAGAACTGAACGCGCTTGGAATCTATGTTCCGAACAAGGATGCCGTAAGAATCGAGGTATGGCCGACGTCCTCCTTCTGGGAGCACCAGCTGATAAAGCCGGCGGAATTCTTGGGCTTGAACACTTCTCTGCTAGCGTGCGGCGAGAAAGCACTGATAGTGGGATTTCCATACGGCTACAGCTTGCGAGGAGAAAAGTTCTTGACGCCAATAGTCCTGACGAGATTTATCGCGGGTACATCACTGCTCGGAAATACTCCCACAGTACTTGAAGGCTTTGGTGCGCCTGGCATGTCAGGAGGACCAGTCTTCGTAGAACGAAACGGAGACTTCCAATTGTTTGGACTCTATGCTGGCACGCTCTATCCAGACTCTGCTCGCGCTCGACCAAGCCCTCTCACAGCCTTGGGGAATGTTGCCGACGTTACGCTCTTGCTGAATGGTGCTTGGCTGTGGGTACACGAGGACTTTGTGCCAAGTCCATTCTAAGGAAACGTCGTTGCAGTCAGTCCAGACATCAAGTACACAGCCTGCCGCAAAACGCTAATGCCTGGCCCCTTATTCCACTGGACCGCCTCCAATGGCCAGTGAATTCAAATGTTGAAGCTGTAAAAAATAAAGTACGACCCTACGAAATAGATACGCAAAAAGGCGAAGTTCGTAGGCGCGCCAACCGCAAGATTGCAGCTGCCACCAGTACCCGCCACATCGGAGCAAACGTCCCCACCATCCCATCACAGCGGAAAGCCCGTGACAAAACGTCACCCCACCCGCTACACAAACCGTAGCTACCCCCGCAGATAAATCAAGCACCACAGCCTGATTTCGCTGGTAAACACGCTAGCCACCCGTGACGCTTTAGTTACGCTGGTGTTGCCCCGCGCATAGATAATCCTCCAGCTTCGATTTCTCCCCCTGCACACCCTCCCCATGTCCAACCTCATCGTCCACGGCGGTACGCCTTTGCGCGGTCGCATCACCCCTTCTGCCAACAAGAACGCCGTGCTGCCGGTGCTGTGCGCCACGCTGCTGACCTACGAGCCGCTGCGGCTGCTGGGTGTGCCGGACATCACCGATGTGCGCAAGATTCTGGACATCTTCCGGCTGCTGGGCAGCGAGGTGCAGATGGACTACGCCACCGGCACGCTGGAGCTGCACCACCGCGAGACCGTGTTCGACGCGGCGCGGCACCGGCTGCCGGAGGAGATGCGCTCGTCCATCATGCTGGTGCCGCCGCTGCTGGCGCGCTTTGGCGTGGCGCGGCTGGAGGACAACGTCAAGGGCTGCACGCTGGGCGTGCGCGAGATCGACCCGCACATCGATGTGTTCCGCCAGTTTGGCGGCCTGGTGGAGCGCAGCGAAGGCTCGCTGCTGGTGCGCTGCCGTGGCCCGCTGACGCCGACCGACCACTGGCTGGACTACGCGTCCGTCACCACCACCGAGAACTTTGTGCTGTGCGCGGCATCGGCCAGCGGTGTCTCCACGCTGACGAATGCCGCGTCGGAGCCGCATGTGCAGGAGTTCTGCCGCTTCATGCAGATGATTGGCGTGAAGATCGAGGGCATGGGTACCTCGCGCGTGACGGTGCACGGAGGCGGCACGCTGGGCGGCGGCGAGTACCGCTTTGACGAAGACTTCCACGAGATCACCACCTTCTTGGCGTTGGGCGCAATCACCGGCGGCGACGTGGTGGTGCGCAACAGCGCACCCGAGAACTTTCCGCTGATCGACCGCACCTTTGCCAAGTTCGGCGTGCACATCACGCATGAAAACGGCTGGTCGCGCGCCGACTGCCCGGGCGCGCTGAAGGTGCAGACGCCGTTCACCAGCAATGTGCTGACCAAGGTGGAGGCCGCGCCCTGGCCCTACTTCCCGGTAGACCTGCTGCCGATCTTTGTCGCGCTGGGCGTGCAGGCCCAGGGCAATGCGATGTTCTGGAACAAGGTGTACGACGGCGCGATGGGCTGGACCACCGAGCTGTCGAAGTTCGGCGCCCATGTGTACCAGTCGGACCCACACCGCATCGTCAGCTTCGGCGGCAGCCCGCTGACGCCAGCGGTGGTCGAGAGCCCCTACATCATCCGGGTAGCGATTGCGCTGTTCATGGTGGCCGCCAGCGTCAACGGCCGATCCGAGATCCGCAACGCCACGCCGATCCGCCGCGCGCACCCGGGCTTTGTGGAGAACCTGCGCAGCCTGGGCGCGCAGGTGGAGTGGACCAGCGAGGAGTGATTCGCTCCTGAATTCATAGCTGCTAGCGCAGGTAGTACTTGCGCTGGCAGCATTTTTCTTATAAACCTACAAAACTGCCACCCCGTTCACCCTGAGCCTGTCGAAGAGCCTGGTAAGTGCCTGCACCGCTGACTTCTGCGCTCGTCCTCGGTGGACGGTTAGACTGCATCCGCCATGTCGGCATGCCACTGGGAGTAATAAATGGGCTTTATTTGGTTTCTGGTTGTCGGCATCGTTGCCGGCTGGTTGGCGGGTACCTTGGTCAAGGGCGGCGGCTTCGGTCTGATTGGTGACCTGGTAGTGGGCATCGTCGGCGCCTTTCTGGGCGGCTTCCTGTTCAACACATTCGGCGTCTCGATGGGCGGCGGCATTCTGGGCAGCATTCTTGTGGCGACCATTGGTGCTGTCGTGCTGCTCTTCCTCATCCGCTTGATCAAGCGCGCATAGCGGAATGGGCTAGCGAAGAAGAAATCAACTCTTCGCTACCAAATACATAGCTGCCAGCGCAAATAGTACCTGCGCTGGCAGCTATTTTTACTTAGAACTTTTCACGGTCAGCAGCAGCGCCCGATGCGCCCCTTGCCGCCGTAGCGCGCCTCCTGCCGTTCGCGGAAGAAGGCCTCGTAGCCCATCACCGGCTGGTCCGGGTGCAAGCGCTTCTGGTGGGCGACGTAGGTGTCGTAGTTGGGCACGCCGACCATCAGCCGGGCGGTCTGGCCCAGGTAGCTGCCCACCGATTGGCCCAGGCTGGCGAGGTCTTTCAGCATGGCAAGCTCAGGCCGTCAGCAAGGAGCCACCGGCTTCCTGCACCGTGGGCCGGCTGGAGCGCCGGGCCACCAGGCAGGCGCGGATGCCGAACACCAGCACGCTGAGCACCACGAACATGAAAAACACGCACAGGCCGGCGTCCAGGTAGTCGTTGAATACCACGCGCTGCATCTGCAGCAGCGACTTGGCGGGCGCCAGCAGCTCGCCCTTGTCCAGCGCGGCCTGGTACTTGTTGGCGTGGGCCAGGAAGCCGATTTTCGGGTTGTCGTGGAACACCTTTTGCCAGCCGGCTGTCATGGTGCAGGCCAGCAGCCAGGTGGTGGGCAGCAGCGTCACCCAGGCGAAGCGCTCGCGCTTCATCTTGAACAGCACCACCGTGCCCAGGATCAGCGCCACGCTGGCCAGCATCTGGTTGGAGATGCCGAACAGCGGCCACAGCGTGTTGATGCCGCCCAACGGATCGACCACGCCCTGGTACAAGAAGTAGCCCCAGGCGGCGACGCACAGGCCGGTGGCCAGGCCGTTGCTGATCCACGAGTCAGTCTTCTTCAGCGACGGTACAAAAGTGCCCAGCAAATCCTGCAGCATGAAACGGCCGGCGCGGGTGCCCGCGTCCACTGCGGTCAGGATGAACAACGCCTCAAACAAGATGGCGAAGTGGTACCAGAAGCCCATCATGGCCTTGCCGCCCAGCATCTCGGAGAAGATGTGGGCCATGCCGACGGCCAGCGTGGGGGCGCCGCCGGCGCGGGCGATGATGGTGTGCTCGCCCACGTCTTTCGCGGTCTGCAGCAGCATGTCCGGCGTGACCACAAAACCCCATTGCGAAATCACTTGCGCAGCGCTTTCGGCCGTGGGGCCGAGCACGGCCAGCGGGCTGTTCATGGCGAAGTAGACACCGGGCTCGATGATGGACGCTGCCACCAGCGCCATGATGGCGACGAAGGATTCGACCAGCATCGCGCCGTAGCCGATGAAGCGGGCATGGCTTTCGTTCTCGATCAGCTTGGGCGTGGTGCCGGACGAGATCAACGCGTGGAAGCCCGACACCGCGCCGCAGGCGATGGTGATGAACAGGAAGGGAAACAGGCCGCCGGCCCAGACCGGGCCGCTGCCGTCAATAAAGCGCGTGGTCGACGGCATCTTCAAATCGGGCGCCACCAGCACGATGCCGATGGCCAGTGCGACGATGGCGCCAATCTTCAAGAAGGTGGAAAGGTAGTCGCGCGGCGCCAGCAGCAGCCATACCGGCAGCACGGAGGCGACGAAGCCGTAGCCAATCAGCATCCAGGTCAGCTGCTTGCCATCAAACGTGAACATCGGCGCCCATTCGGCGCTCTGCGCCACCTGGCCGCCGACCACGATGGCCGCGATCAGGAACACGATGCCGATGACGGACACCTCGCCAATCTTGCCGGGGCGGATGTAGCGGGTGTAGATGCCCATAAACAGCGCCAGCGGGATGGTGGCCGCCACGGTGAAGGTGCCCCAGGGGCTGTCGGCCAGGGCCTTGACCACGATCAGCGCCAGCACCGCCAGGATGATGACCATGATCATGAAGGTGCCGAACAAGGCGATGACGCCGGGTATCGGCCCCAGCTCGGACTTGATCAGGTCGCCCAGCGAGCGGCCATCGCGCCGCGTCGAGATGAACAGCACGATGAAGTCCTGCACCGCGCCGGCAAACACCACGCCGGCCAGGATCCACAGCATGCCCGGCAGATAGCCCATCTGCGCGGCCAGCACCGGGCCGACCAACGGGCCGGCGCCGGCAATCGCCGCGAAGTGGTGGCCGAACAGCACGAACTTGTTGGTCGGCACATAGTCCAGCCCGTCGTTGTGGCGCATGGCGGGCGTGGCGCGGTTCGCGTCCAGCGACAGCACATGCTTGGCGATGAACTGGCTGTAGAAGCGGTAGGCGATCAGATAGACCGCCAGCGCGGCCACCACCACCCACAGGGCGTTGATGGTTTCGCCGCGGTGCAGCGCGATGGTGGCGAGTGCGCCAGCACCGCCGAGCGCAATCAGCGCCCATAGCGCTGTGCGGGCCAGGGGATTTTTGGTGAGGGTGTCCATTGTCTCTATGCTCTTGTTAGGTGGAACGGATGTGCGAACGCACAGTGTCGAGCGCCGGGCCTGGCGGCGCATTGGTGTGCTTGCAGGGCCGCTGCGGAGTGTTTACGTAATGGTTTTCCCCAGGCGGGGCTGGTTCAAAATCGGCCCATGGGTGAACTCCGCTTCCGCTTGCATTTACGCGCCATGGTGCTGCTGCTGGCCGCCGTGCCGCTGGTGCTGGCCATCGCCGCCGTGGTCTGGGTGGTACGCCAGCAGTCGGACCAGTTGGCGCAGGACCAGATCGCCGCCATGCAGCCCATCCTGCTGCAGGCACGCAAGGACGAGCTGAAACACTTTGTGCAAGCCGGGCGACGGGCCGTGGCGCATTTGTCCGAGCGCGCTGGCGACACGCCGCAGGCCCGGCAGCAGGCGCTAGACCTGCTGCGCCGTATGGACTTTGGCAACGACAACTACTTCTTCGTCTACGACCTGCAGGGCAAGAGCCTGATGCACCCGCGCCTGCCCGACCTGGAAGGCCACCCCCAGTGGGAGCTGCACGACGGCGCGGGCGCCCCCATCATCCAGCAGCTGGTGCGCCAGGCCCAGGCCGGCGGCGGCTTTGTGGACTATCTGTGGAACCGCCCGTCCACAGGGCGCGAAGAACGCAAGCTAGGCTATGTGGAGCTGGTGCCCGAATGGGGCTGGGTGGTGGGCACCGGCCTGTACCTGGACCATCTGCAGGAGACCCAGGCGCTGATCACCCATTCCACCGCGCTGGCGGTGCAGAAGACGCGCAACCAGATCCTGCTGATCGCCTCCGCGGCACTGCTGCTGGTGGCTGGCGGCGGCTTGGCGTTGAACATTTACGAGCAGCGTGCCGCCGACGACAAACTGCGTGCCATGGCCCAGCAGGTGGTGCACTCGCAAGAAGACGAACGCGCCCGCGTGGCGCGTGAGCTGCACGACGGCATCAGCCAGCAGCTGGTGTCGGTGAAGTTTGTTGCCGAGTCGGCGCTGCTGCAGCTGGAGCGCGCCGGCAGTGACGCCGCCCCCACGCTGCGCCAGGGCGTGGGCTTGCTGCAGGCCGTGATGCGCGACGTGCGCCGCATATCCCACGACCTGCGCCCCACCCTGCTGGACGACCTGGGCCTGGCCAGCGCGCTGGAGCAGACTGCCCGCGAATTCGGCGAGCGCAGCGGCATCCAGGTGAGCACCCAGGTGGCCACGCTGCCGCCCATCCCCGAAGCCGTGGCCACCGCCCTGTTTCGCGTGGCGCAGGAAGCGCTGGGCAATATCGAAAAGCATGCCGGCGCCCAGCATGTGGACCTGCAGCTGGCACATTACCCCACCGGCCTGGTGCTGCAGGTGCGCGACGACGGCGCGGGTTTCGACGTACAAGCCAGCCTACGCCAGGTACGCGCGGGCCTGGGCCTGACGAATATGCGCGAGCGCATCGAAATGTTGGGCGGGCAGTTCAGCATCACTTCCGCGCCCGGCGCCACCCTGCTCAGCGCCAGTCTGCCGCCTAATGTGTTGAAACTCTGATGACCACCACCCCAACCATCCGCCTACTGATCGTGGACGACCACCCCATCGTGCGGCAAAGCCTGAGCGCCCTGCTAGGCGCCTATGGCCCGCCCATGCAGGTGGTGGCCAGTGCCGGTAGCGCGGAGGAAGCCCTGGTGCTGGCTGAGCAGCACTCGCCCAGCATTGTGCTGACTGACCTGCAGATGAAGCCCACCAGTGGCATACAACTGATACAGCAGCTGAGCCTGCGCCAGCCGGACATCCGCTACGTGGTGTTCACCGCATCCACGCAGGACGAGCACATGCTGCAGGCTTTTGATGCCGGCGCCCAGGGTTTTGTGCTGAAAGAGGCCGAAGCGGGTGAACTAGTCAAAGCGATTGAAGCCGTGATGGGCGGCGCCACCCACTACCCCGCCGGCCTGAAGCGGGCCCTGGACCGCCGCCAGCAGCAACCCGCCCTGACCGCCCGCGAAACCGAGGTGCTGGCCCTGGTAGCCCAGGGTCTGACCAGCAAGGAAATCGCCCGGGCACTGGACATCGACTCGCGCACCGTGGACGCCCACCGGGCCAACATCCGGCAGCGCTTTGGGCTGGACAGCAGCGCGGCGCTGCTGCGGTTTGCGGTGGCGCACAGCACGGGCCCTCGCTGAACTCTGGGCCCGCAGGCCTTTCACGCATCCACCATCTAGGATGCGCGCTACTAAAAGAGTAGCAAATTTTCCTCAATACCACGTATACCCATATGTTCTCGCTCGTAGCAGAAGTAGAACCTGGGCGCTGCATCATCTTGTTACAAAAATGCATATGGCACATGTTTTGCTTCATGCTGCAAAACATCACATTTCGTCATTTTTACGCGTAAATGGTTATTGACTTGTCACGTTCAGCCTGTATAAACCACTCCGATGCAAACTTATGTATCGATTTACGTATTTTTTCTCGAAATATCGATACCACCGCCACTCCGCTCTGGCGGAGGGTTATTTGAAAAATGTAAATACTTGTATCCAACCGTTTACAAAGCAGAAGGATTCGAACGCCGATGACGCCACAAGCAAAGAAAAGCGGAGCCAAGAATATCCGTGCAGTACTTAAAACAAATACGTTTAACTTGCCGGACTATCTACTTTTGAATTGACAAGACAGTTAGTTTTTTCCAAGAGTTGAGTTAACGCAAATAAGGCAAAACCACTCCGATAGAAAACACAAAACCTAGCCAAGTCGAACCCGGCCCCTACCAGAACATCAAGAATCTCCCCCGATCTTTGCTGCATAACCAGCAGTCAAGAATTTAATGTGCCTCCAAAATGAAAAAGGAGTTGTTATGAAAAATTCACGTCGATATTCGGCGTTGGTAGTGGCTGCAGCTTTATCAGCCGTATCGAGCATGGCCTCAGCGTCATGGATTAGAACCGATACTGGCCAGGTAATACCGGGTGATGGGACCTATGCATTAAATGCCGATCTTCAAGCATCCAATACATACGATGATTGGTACTGGCGCGGCAAGTACCACAATATGGCAATGTACTGCAGTAGCGGCTCTCTCGACTGCACCTATAGTTTGGGCAGTACCGTCACAACGACGTACCAACGCGAGCAAGGAATTTCCGTAGCCGCCGGGCTGGGTTATAGCCTTGGACCATTTACGGCCCAATACCAATACGCGACCACAAAAAGCCAGCAACAAACAAAAAGTTCTACGGATACCTTTTCGAATGGCGTCACTTTTAAAGGTGGCCTCTGGTGCAACCCTATTAAGGTGACTGTACGTCGCTGGACGCGCGGTAGTTTCATGAACGCCTGGTTCCGCACAGGGTATATCAGTGGTGGCGGCAATAATACCGTTTACGACTGGTTAAATAAAAAACATGGTTATTGGACTGCCAACAGAGCCGAATGGCACTACATCACATTCCAGATCGCCAAATCCATCTAATTGACGTTGATTTTTTGTCGCAAAAATTTAACCAAATGAAAAAAACCAATATGAAAAAATTTGTTAAGGCTGCAGTTGCAACAGCCATGATTGCCGCGGGCGTGGCCCCCTCCATCGCGTTAGCGCACGACGTATGGATCTGCGGTGGCAAACGTAACCTCTCGTTCGGTTCCCAGTATGGCAACTCAAGCACCCCACACAACTACTGGACTACCCGCGTACAAGGCATCAACCAAGCCTCAAACACTTGGAATGATTGGACATGGCGTGGAAAGTCTCAAGGTTTGGTTCAGTTCTGTTCTGCCGGTTCGAGCTACTGCACTTTCACTTGGGGTGGATCCAAGACGACAGGTTATGGCCACAGTACAGGTACCAGCGTAGGCTTTGACCTTGCCTTTGCAGCCGAAGAAGCCGGTAAACGATGGACGAATAGTGAAACCTATTCACAGTCAACCACGCAGTCATGGGCCGCAAATGCACGCTTTGCACCAGGCATGTGGGCAGAGCCTGTAATTGCCGTAGCCCGCCGCTGGAAACAAGGGAAGTTCGCAGGATTTTTTGTTCCCCAACAACAAGTTTCCTGGGATGAATGCGGCAACAACCTGGCTTGGGCCTATAACTGGAACGGTGAACGGACTGACGGCCACTGGGTCAAAAATGAGGCCGAATATACCTTCAAGATGTTCTACGTAACGGCAGATCGCAATACGCTCTGATTTTCCGTGCAATTTCCTATTGTTATATGCACTACCATTAACATAGGAATAAATCACCCCAAGGATTGAAATATTTTCAATCCTTGGGTAATTAATAAAATTACAAATCAAAGACAAGGTTAATCAAGGAAGGTATTTTTAAATTTCCCCGAATACCTTATCACATTTCTGAAAATGAATAGCAACGAACGCACCAGTCTTTGCCCTCACCGCACAAGCAGGAGTCACAACATTTGTAATCGCACCAACATGTAGCGTGCGTACCCGAACGAGTGAACTCATTTCGTGCATCCATTTTTCTTTATTTTCATATGAAAATTCAATCATTCTTCTTAGTGCTCGCAGCCTGCGCTGCTCTGGCCGCCTGCAGCGCCAAGACTGAAGAGCAAGTTGGTCAAACAAGCACTGACAGCAAGCCCAAAGCAAGTGCAGAGAACAACTTGTTGACCGACGCCCAAATGGATGCCCTGCGCCAATCGCGCACCGTAGCGGTGGTATTCACCCCAGCGGCTGGCAGCAGCGGGAATGGTGAAGTCATGACCGAACTCAAGGCCATAGGTGGCCCATTGCGCGAACCGAATCTCAATTACGACGTTTACGACACACAAAGCAATCTCAGTACAAAAGAGCTGAAGCAACGCATTGTCGAAAGCCTGGACAAAGATCGCCAGGTGCTGGTGGACAACGGTGGCACCAACGAATTGCGGGAAAAAGCGGCGGCTATTGTGTTTGAAACCACGGGTGGCTCCATCCCGGATGCCGCCGGAACCATTATCCGCAAGGCTCCAGAGGACAAAGGCGGCGGTTATTTGCTCATTCCCATTTACAGCAAGGCAGATGTAGAAGCGCAAGTGGCCAAGGGCTTACTGCCCAATGCAGCAGAACAGAGCAACTCCATAGAAAACTTCTTCATTGAGCCGCAAAGCAAGTAACAGTCGCCCCAATTGCGAGCGCAGCCAGGCCATATCGCGCTCATTAACAGTTGATTGGAGCATTTGAATGCGTTGGAATTTTTCCGGCCTGCTGTCGCGTGCCCGTATGGGATGGTCGCCATACGCTGGCATGTTGTGGGCCGTACAGTGCCTGGCTTGCGTGGCTATAGCCTGGATTGCCGCGCAAACAATTTGGTGGCTGGCAACGCCAAGCAGCGCCCCGCTTGCAGGCAAAGCCTCGCTCACACTCGTGGAGCAGAGCAACCGCGTGACGGCTCGCCATTTTTTCGATGTTGAAATTGCACGGCGCCCCGCCGCTGGGCCTGGCGCAGATACCCCACCAGGAGGCATTGACCCGCGCTGGCGGTTGCTGGGCACGTATGTGGACTCTGGTGGCAGGAGCCGTGCACTGTTAGTGCTGGAAGGCAGTGCCCAGGTAGTAGTGGCCCAGATCGGGGACCGGCTGCCATCCGGCCATACTGTCATGGAGGTGCTGCCTGAGCGCATCGTTCTGGACAAGGCGTCCCAGCGCAGCGAGTTAACTCTAAGGCCAACAGCCCCCAACGGGCGAGAGCAAGAAGCACCCGGAAGTCGCTCCGGGATGCCTAGCCCACCACCGCCCTCGGGCCCCATTTCGTTTACCAAGGATCCTCGATGAATTTTCGCAAGTTGCTCTGGGGCGTCGGCCTGGGGCTGTGGGGCCTGGCTGCGCAGGCTGCCGAAGACACGGTAACTCTTAACCTGGCCAATGCCGAAGTGTCTGTGGTGTTGAAGCTGGCGTCTGAGTTGACCGGCAAGCTATTCGTACTAGACCCCAAGGTCAAAGGCAATGTCAACGTAGTGTCGGCAAGCCCGATGCCGCGTTCGCTCGTGTATCCCACCTTGGTGGCTGCACTGCGCTTGCAAGGCATTGCCGCAGTGGATGATGGAAAAGTAGTGCGCATCCTGCTTGATGCGGATGCTCGTCAACAATCTGTTGGGGTAGGCGTGGGTGGATCACCCCTGAGCGGTGACACCATTGCAACCCGCATGTTCGCGCTGAAATATGAAGCTGCCCAGTCGGTGGCTTCTGCAATCAAGCCCTTGCTGAACAATAACGCGACCGTTGTCGCCTATTCGGCCAACAACACCCTGGTGGTTACCGACTATTCGCAGAATCTGAAGCGACTTGAAGTCGTGTTGGCAGCTATCGACGTGTCGGGGTTGGGCTTACCCGTGATGGTGCCACTGAGCCACGCGACGGCAACGGAGTTGGCGCCCCTTATCCAGAATCTGATGAGCGACAGTCCTTCCCAACAGGCGTCTACAACAGCTTCGCCCGGCGGTGCTGCTGGAGCCAATGCTGTGACTGCTGTGGGTGATAGCTTCGCCGTCATGGCCGAACCGCATAGCAATAGTTTGCTCATTCGCAGCAGCTCACCGGGCAAGCTGTTGCGCGCGCAGGAACTGATCAAGCAGATAGACCGACCTGAAGCGGGTGCCAGCATCGAGGTCATCTACCTCAAGAATGCCGTAGCCAGCGAGGTGGCGCAGATGCTGCGCGCCATCCTGTCTGCCGACCAGGCGACTTCCAAGGCCGCCGGATCCGTATCTGGGGAAAGCAACAACTCGTCGGCGCTCGGCTCCAACCGCTCGTCTGGCCTGGTGCCCAACAATGCCATGGGTAGTAGCACTTCAACGTCAGGGGCAGGAGCGAGCGGCGGCAGCAACGGTGGCTGGCAAACCACCGGGGGCTTGGTACAGGGAAGCTATGTGCAGGCGGACGTAGCCAACAATGCGATTCTCATCAGCGCACCCAACATCGTGATTGAACGCTTGCGCAAAGTTATCAAGCAAATGGATTTGCGCCGTGCGCAGGTCTATGTGGAAGCACTGATCGCCGAGGTCAACAGCGACACTGCTGCCCAGTTCGGCTTTCAATGGCAGGCATTAAGCGGTTTGGGCACCGGCAGCTCCGGCGCCCAATTGGTGGGGGGCACCAATTTCTCAGGAGCCAATACAGGCATCCTCAGCTGGGCCCAAAACCCGACTTCGGCCGGAACCGGGCTGAGCCTAGGTATCGCCAACGGAACCATCACGCTGCCTAACGGAACCATCATCAACAACCTGATGGGATTGGCGACGTTCCTGGAAACCACCAGCAGTGGCAATATTCTGTCCACGCCCAACCTGATGACCCTGGACAACCAGGAGGCACAGATCATGATCGGACAAGACGTGCCGATCGTCACAGGCAGCTATTCGTCAACCAGCTCATCGTCCACAGTCACCCCGTTCCAGACATTTGACCGGCGCAAAGTGGGCTTGTCCTTGCGGATCCTGCCCCAAGTGTCCGAAGGGGGCATGGTCCGCATGAAGATCGTTCAGGAGGCGTCGTCAGTGGTACAAGGCACTACATCGAACGCATCGGGGCCCACCATCAACACCCGTACCATCGAAACAGCGGTCCAAGTACAGGATGGCGGTCTGATTGTTCTAGGCGGACTATTGCAGGACAACTTGGGAGATACAGAAAACAAAGTCCCCGGCCTAGGGGATCTACCGCTGGTAGGGGCTCTGTTCAAGCACACAAGTAAAACCCGGTCTAAGACCAATCTGCTGGTGTTCATCCGCCCAAAGACTCTCCGCTCGGCGGAGGCGGATGAAACGCTGTCCATGTCCCGCTATTCCTATATCCAGGGGCTACAAAAATCGACCAACGAAAAAGCCAAACTGGAGTTGGGCCCCCTGCTGCCTTCTCCTGAGTTAAAAGCTGACGCAACCCTCACACTTCCCGCCCAACCCACACCCATAACGCAACCCGTTGCTGAAGAGCCGAGGTAGTCGATGGTGGCACTGAATTCGTTGGACGGTGGACGCATACCGTATCTGTTTGCGCGGCGTCATGGGATGCTGCTGCACCCTACTGATGGAGGCGAGCCCGTCCTATGGGTGTGCAAGGCCACGCCTGTGGGGCCTTTAGCCGAGGTTCGCCGCGCCTTAGGCTCAGCAGTTACGCTCAGGATGGTCTCGGATGAAGAGTTCTCCCAAGCCCTGACATCGATTTACTCGGACGGCACAGACAGCGCCGCCTCGATCGTGGACACGGCCGGCCAGGAGGTGAACCTGGATCAGTTGGTCAACGATTTGCCGCCGGTCGAAGATTTGCTGGCCAGCGATGGCGATGCCCCCGTCATTCGCCTGATCAACGCACTCATCGCCCAGGCCGTGCGCGAAGGCGCATCGGATATCCACATTGAACCTGAGGAGCAGCGCACCGTGGTTCGAATGCGCCGTGACGGCGAACTGGTGGAGGTGCTGGCACCGCACCGGGCACTGCACGCCGCCATGTCGTCGCGCATCAAAATCCTGGCGCAACTGGACATTGCCGAAAAACGCCTGCCACAAGACGGTCGCATTGCCATCCGGCTGGCGGGCAAAACGGTGGATGTACGGGTATCCACAGTGCCGACTTCGCACGGCGAGCGCGTGGTGATGCGCCTGCTGGACAAAGACCCCAAGCGCATGGACTTGGCCGTGCTGGGCATGGCACCCGACACGCTGGCGAGCTTCGACTCCGCCATCCATGCACCGCACGGCATCGTGCTGGTGACCGGTCCGACGGGTTCGGGCAAGACCACGACGCTGTATGGCGCCTTGATGCGCATGAATTCGCGCAACCGCAACATCATGACGGTAGAAGACCCGGTGGAGTACGACCTGGCAGGTGTTGGTCAAGTGCAGATCCATTCCCGCATCGACATGACTTTTGCGCGCGCGTTGCGCGCCTTGCTGCGGCAAGACCCTGACGTGGTGATGATCGGTGAAATTCGGGATCTCGAAACAGCCCAGATCGCCATCCAGGCCAGCCTGACAGGCCATCTGGTGCTGGCCACTGTGCACACCAATGATTCAGTCAGCGCCGTTACCCGTCTGGTGGACATGGGCGTTGAACCATTTTTGCTGGCGTCCAGCCTGATCGGGGTATTGGCGCAGCGCCTGGTACGTCAGCTGTGCCCCCACTGCAAAGAACCCGATCCCGCGTACGCCGACGAACCCGAGGAACTGGGGCGCGCGTTTCGTCCACGCGGCTGTGTGCAATGCAGGGGCACCGGTTATGCAGGACGGCTGGGCATTTACGAGTGGCTGACCATGGATGACCGGCTGCGCCGCCTGGTCCACGACGGCGCAGGCGAACATGTCCTGCGCGACACTGCTCGCGAGCACGGAGGCCTTCGGCTGCTGCAAGAGGATGGTCAGCGCTGGGTTCGATCTGGCGTGACGTCGGTAGACGAGTTGATGCGCGTGGCAGGAGACCGATGAAAACTTTCCGCTACCAGGCCATTGATGCATCCGGGGTACGGGTCGAAGGCAGCCAGGAGGCGGACAGCGCCCCCCAGCTACGCACCACCTTGCGGGAAAAGGGGCTGCTGCCGGTATCGGTGGAGGAAGCCAACGCCCACACATCCTCGGCAGGAGGACGGCGCAGCCGCATCCCGCCACGGGCCTTGTTTCTGCTGACGCAGCAATGGTCGTCGTTACTGCGAGCGGGGCTGAATGTGGACGCCTCGCTAGCGACCCTGGCCGGCCAAGTGGACAAGCCTGCACACGGTTTAATCATCAATGCAGTGCGCAATGAGGTCCGTGCAGGCCACAGCCTGGCCAACGCCTTGGCTATGCACCCGCGCACCTTTCCCCCGCTGTACCTCGCATTGATCCGGGCAGGCGAGACAGCGGGCGAACTGGGCGAAGTCATGTCTCGCCTGGCCGACTACCTGGCCGAAAGCCAAACCCTGCGCAGCAAAACGATGGAGGCCATGATCTACCCCCTGGTCATGTTGGTGGTGGCCCTGAGCGTAGTGGGTGTGCTGTTGGCATATGTGGTCCCCCAAGTGGTAACCGTGTTCCAAAACCAGCACCAGACGCTGCCGCTGCTCACCCGCGCCTTGCTGAGCGTGAGCAGCGGTGTACGCGCAGGTGGTGGTTATGCAGTGGGGGTGGCGATTCTGGCCGGTATGTGGTGGCTACATGCCATGAAGCAATATGCCTTTCGCCGCTCGGTGGACGTCCGGCTGCTGCGCTTGCCTATTGTGGGAAAGCTGCTGCGGTCTGCAGACACCGCGCGGTTTGCCAGCACCTTGGCCATTCTGGTGCGCAGCGGTGTCCCGCTGCTACTGGCACTGGAGGCAGGCAAGGCGCTGCTCGAACGCCTTCCCCTGAAGGAAATCGTGGGTGGAGCGCTTCAAGAGGTCAATGCCGGCAAGAGCCTGAGCCGTTCGCTCAAGCACAAAGATGGTTTCCCACCTTTACTGATCAACCTCATCGCCAGTGGCGAACAAAGCGGCCAACTGGCTGAGATGCTGGCCCAAGCCGCCCGGCTGGAACAGTTGTCGCTGGAACACGATGTGGCCATCCTGATCCGGCTGCTGGAACCACTGATGATCCTGGTGATGGGCGGCATGGTGCTGATGATCGTGCTGGCCATCCTGCAACCCATTTTCAACATCAACCAGGTGCTGATGTAATGGGTTTCAAAACGCTCCGGGTACGGGGCTTTACGCTGATTGAAATCCTGGTGGTGGTGGTCATCCTGGGAATCATGCTGGCGATGGCCATGCCCAACACCCGCAATGCCGCGGTGGTGCAACGGCAGGTTTCGCTGGAAAAATTCGTGAACACACTGGAGGCGGCCATGTTCGCCAGTGTCATTGGAGGCCAGCACCTGCGCCTGCTGTCTGATGGGAGCCACTACCGCTTCGAGAAGCGCCAAAACGATGGCACATGGATGCCCCCCACCGACGCCGACGCATTGAAGGCGGGCCAGTTGAACGACGATGTGCACATCGAGCAGGCCTGGCAGGACAACAAAGCGATGCAACCGCCACTGCGCATCGAGTTCATCGGCGCCACCCCACCGCTGCTGCGGATCCAGCTGCGCGACGGTGCCCGGCTCGTCCGATTGGAAACCACGGCTTCCGGCGGTGTAGTGCAAACGGTGGAGCCAGGGGGCTGAATGCCATACAGGAGCTTGAACGTGGCCGCACAACGTAGTCGTGCCCGGGGCATCAGTCTGTTGGAAGTGCTGGTGGCACTGCTGGTGCTCAGCATCGGCCTCATTGCGGCCGTGCGGGCCACAGGCCTGACGGCGGCCAATGCGCTGCGCCTGCGCACCCAAATGTGCGCCGATTGGGTGGGGCAGAACCGGCTCGAACTGCACCATGCGCGCGCAGACTGGCTGGACACGGGCATCCAGCCCGCTCAGACGGAAAACCAATGCGGGCTTGAATTTGTTGTTGCAGAAGAAGTGAGCGACACCCCCAGTCCGCTGGCCCGCAAGGTGGATGTACATGTATCTCTAAAAGACGATCCAACGGCCAAGGTAACGGTTCAGGGGTATCTGACCCACCAGGTCAACCTCATACCAGGAGAGCCATATTGACTTTCCGGCATAGCGCAAAAGGCATGACTTTATTGGAAGTCATGGTCGCCATGGCCTTGCTGACCGTGCTGGGAGCCATGGCGAGCAAGGGTCTGACACAAGTCCTCCGTGCCCGCGACGTGGTGTATGCCGAACAGTCGCGCTGGCGCAGCATTGCCATGGCCTGGGCACGCATCGGGGAGGATGTCACTTGTGCGGTCGATGGCTTGCCCATCGACGTTATCCAGGTTCACTGGCAGGGCGAAGGTGCCACAGCCCGCTGGGCCATCTGGGGCTCGGCGGGAAGCGTGCTGCCAATTCAGTACAGCTTGCGCAATGGCACGGTAGTGCGTACTTTGGGGGCCGACCTTTCTCGCCCGCAAGTTGCTGGGCCTGGCACTGGCCGAACGCAAGCCCCGCCTGCGGAACTGGATACACCGCTGCTCGGTGGCGTGCGGACCATGGCACTGTCTTTCCTGGATGGCCAGGGCAATTGGCACGATCGCTGGCCAGTCGAAGGGGCATCCGATGCCAAACTGCGGGCCCTGCGTGTCGCCCTGACGCTGGACGATGGGCGCGACGTCACACGGGTCTATGCCCTGCCATGAGCATGCACACCTCGCACGTTACCCGGCACCAAAAAGGCGTAGCCCTGCTGATGGCACTGCTCTTGGTGGCTGTGGTCACCGTGTTGGCGTCGGCCATCCTCTGGCGCGTCGATATCTGGGTTACGCAGGTAAAAGTGCTGCGCGACGCACGCCAGGCGCATCGCCTGGTAATGGGTGGTGTGGACTGGGCCCGTTCGGTCTTGTATGAACGCCAGCGCCAACGCATAGGCAAAGACTACCTGGGCGAGGCCTGGGGCACGCGGGTGCCTCCCATCCCGGTCGCCGGCGGCGAAATCAGCGGCCAGATGTTTGATGAGCAGGCCAAATTCAACATGGCATGGCTGTTGGCCGGGGACCCCTATGCCTGGGGACAATACGAACGCCTGCTGCAGGCGCTGGGGCTGCCCCCTGCGCTGGCCGCGTCCCTGAAAACGGCGCTATCGGGCAAGGTGTCGGAACGTGTCCGCTATATGGGTACGGCCAGCCTGGAGGCTATACCCGGCTACACACCGGAAACCATTGCAAAACTGGACAAATACATCACCCTGCTGCCCACCGCCAATTCAAAGCTGAACGTCAACACTGCGCCTGTGGAGTTGATTTACGCCATAGCCCCCGGCCTCAGCTTCCAGCAGGCGAAAGAAATTTTTAACCGGCGTGCCGCCACACCTTTTGAATACACCCCGGATTTCTACACCTTGCTCAACGAGGATGCCAGGGACACATTTCGCACGGAATCCGTTTCGGTTCGCAGCGACTTCTTCAAGGTCGAAGTGCACGCCAACTTTGAACAAGGCCGGGCGTCTGCGATTGCCCTGCTAAGACGCAAACCCGGAGCCTGGCCCGATGTTGTTTGGATGAAGCGCCCATGAATCGAACCTTATATCTCTCTATCGATGCGGGCTGGCCGCATCAACACCTGGACTGTCCCTGGAGTCTGGTCGAAGGTGAGCGCCTGCTCACCACAGGGCAAGACACCCCCAAGCAGTGGCCACCAGCCACGGAGCACGTGCTCATTCTCTCCCCAGAGCAGCTTGTCTACCACACGGTAAAGCTCCCTCCAAAAGTGAATTGGAAAGACGCTGCCGCAGTCGCCATGGCGCTGGAGGACCGATTGGTGGACGACCTGGGCCGTTTGGTCGTGATTCCCCTGCGCCAACAAGGTGACGAAGTGGTCTGCTGCACATTGCAGCGCCAGCGGCTGGAACTGCTGGTAGCCACGATGCAAGAACTGGGGCGGTCCTTGGCGCGCGTGGAGGCATTGGCCGAGAAGCTCCCCACCGCCGCGGGCGCATGGCGGGTTTTCCAAAATGAAGACGACCTTCTGTGGCTTCACGATGGCATGGTTGCAATGGAACTGGACATGCCCGGCGACGGTGCAGGCATTCCCATTGCCCTGGCCTTGCACCGTGAGCAGGCTACGCCCCCGCCACCGACCCGCATCCAGTTGTACGGCGTGACACCCACTCTCTTTCAGGGGCTGGAAGAGGCATGGGGTATTCCGGTCGAACGCGTAACTGCATTGGATTGGCGCGCCACCTTGTCGAACCCCAGTGCCAACCTGCTGGTCGGAGACTGGATGCCCCGGCGCAAGCTTATGGCCGAGCCCGCATTCAGGACTGCGCTGATCGCGATCGCAGCCTGCGTGTGCATTCAGACGCTAATGGCCTTGGCCAGCGTAGGCAAGACATGGTGGTCCATCCACCAGGTCAAGAGCGAGCAACTGGCTTTCTGGCAGGAGGTAAGTGGCAAGGCCGACCAGACCGACAAGCCGGCCCGCCAGTTGCACCAACTGTGGCAGGCCGCACGCGCCCGCGTGGGCGAATCGCGTACAGACGGGTTTGTGCCAGTGCTGGCGGCGCTGGCGCAGCAGCTACCACAGGCCAAATTCACCAGCCTGGACTATGACCAAGGCCGCTTGATCGCCGTTTGGAGCGGCAGCAGCCAGGATGCGCGCGCGCTGGAAACCGGCATGCTGCAACGCGGCTACACCGCCGTCACGCAATCGACCAACAATGGCACGGTCACCACGGCGCTAATGGCTAAGGAATAACCATGAAACAACTGCAATCCTGGTGGAAAGGCCTATCCCGACGGGACCAGCGCCTGCTTACGGCGTGGCTGCTCGGCATGGCCGTGGTGGCGCTGGTCTGGTTCTGGTCGGCGCTGGCCGCAGCCCAGGAACGGGCCCAAAGCCAGCTGGCGACTGAATTGAAAGTCCTGGGCACGATGCGCGTCCAGGCCGACGAGTTGCAACGGCTCAAACAACTTCCCACAGCGGGCGGCAACGTCAACCAGGTGTATTCAGTGGCGGTGTCTGATGCACTGACCAAGTTTGGCTTGCCCACCGAAATCGTCCAACCCCTGGATTCCGAGAATCAGGTCTCTTTGCAAGGCGTGGTGCCATTCGACAAGTGGGTGGATTGGCTCGCCTTTGTGCAGAAAGACATGCGCATGCTTGTGCAAAAGGTAAAAGTCACCCGGGCAGATGTACAAGGCATGGTTGAAATCCAGGCCACGTTGGAACTGTGGAGGACCGAGCCGTGAAGCGCTCCCGTCAAATCGCCGTCACCTGCCTGCTAACCGTGGTGTTTATGCTCTGGCTGGCCCCAGCCAGCCTCATTGGCACAGTTCTGCAACAAGCCACCAACCATGAGTGGAATTTGGCCGACGCCGACGGCACACTGTGGAACGGACGCGGGGTAGTTACGGGTATGCGCGGCAAAGACCCGCGCCAGCTGTCTCTGCCGCCTCTGGAATGGAGGCTGGACGGATTCCAGAACGCTGGCCTGCTGTTCCAGATCAAGGTCAATGGCTCGTCCATCGGGCAAGTACAACTGGGCTTGTACGGCTGGCAGGTCAACCTGCGAGGACTGGGCGTGGAGGCCAAGGAAGTCACACCGCTGCTGCCCGGCATGCTGAACAAAGGTGACTGGCAAGGCTTTTTGAACTTTCGCCAGATTTCTGCGCAAGGCAACCTGCAGTCCACCCGCATATCCCAGATTGAAATGGAATGGCTCAACGCCGCGACCAGCCTGGTTCCAAAAGGGCAACTGGGCACTTTCGAGCTGAAAGGCCATAGCGAGAATTCCGGCGTGAGCTTTTCAATCACCAGCCAGGACGGCCCTCTGATGATTTCCGGCCAGGGTAGCCACTCCGTGCAACAAGGATTCCAGTTCACCGGAGAGCTCATCGACAATGCCGGGTTGACCGCCCAGTTCCCGGGGTTTCTTGGAGCTTACTTGCAAGCTGCTGGAGCCCCTGGCCACTACACCCTGAATGTTTCCAAACTGAATATTTGAGCAAGGACCATCACATGCCACGCATTCGCAAAAACACCGGCTTCACGCTGATCGAAATTCTGGTGGTCATCACCATCCTGGGGATTCTGGGGGCTTTAGTGATTCCTAAAATCATGGACCGCCCGAATGATGCGCGGGTCGCTGCAACCAAGCAGCAAATTGCCGACACCGTGCAGGCCTTGAATCTGTACAAACTGGATGCCGGAAGTTTTCCCAGCAGCAGCCAGGGCCTGGGGGCTTTGGTTCAAAAGCCCAGCAGCGGCAAAGTGCCACCGAACTGGCGCGTGTATATGGATCAAATGCCCAAAGACGCCTGGGGCAATGAATTGCAATACCGGTCCCCAGGCTTGCACGGAGAGATCGATGTATTCAGCCTGGGGGCTGATGGCGAAACTGGCGGAGAGGGATACAACGCCGATATAGGCAGCTGGATGCACTAGGCGCTGATACCTCCTGGGTTATTTTTGTTCACGAAAGCTGAGTCTGGGAATTCGGAAACAGCCCTCCGAACTCCCAGGGGTAATCGATTAAATCCCCCAAAGAACCAAAGATTGCCCGTGGCTCTGGCAGTTCTCCAACCTCTGTATCCATACAAAAACACCTTGTAGCGCAGATAAAACCTGCGGAGACAGCTACAAAAAAAGTAGCACGCCCCACCCTTGAGCGACTGCGGCCACGCAGCCGATCCAGCGCAGATGCACCAGCCACCTACGCTTGCCCGGCGAAAAGGTCGGGCGAACATGGGTGCTAGTGAACCCACTACCTGATCGATTCACGCAACATTAATGTGCAACTACGCGGGTTTATCTGCGCGATTTAAGAAACTACATTGCACTCCAACGCACCGGGCGTTACTTACCCACAAGTGACCTTGGCGCCATGTCCCTGGACATCGGCGCCAAGGTCAACAAGGGCGAGATGAAGCGCTAAGTAGTTAACCAGCAGCAACCCCGATAGGAGCCCAAAATGAAACCCTTTAAAACCCTCTTCGCCGCAGCATCTCTTGTGGCGATCTTCTCCAGCAGTGCTTTTGCCCAAACCAACAAAGAGATCGTGGTTGCGGGCATGAAGGGGCTGTTCATCACGCATGACGCTTCGGTCATTGACAAGTACTGGTCGCCCAACTACACCCAGCACAACCCGGCGGTGCCCAACGGTTCCGAGGTGCTCAAGGGCTGGATTGGCAGCCTGGGGCCAGACTTCAAGTACGAACCAGGCATGGTGGTGGCCGAAGGCGACTTCGTCATGGTGCACGGCCGTTATACCGGCATGGGCCCCAAAGCCATGGTGGGCGTAGACATCTTCCGTTTGGCAAATGGCAAGATCGTGGAGCACTGGGACGTTTTGCAGGAAGAAGTCGTGAAGACCACCAGCGGCAACCCGATGTTTTCCAATCCACAAAAGTAATGGGATGGCCCAACGCACATGACAGCGGGCTGTTTATTCGCCCCTGTGCGTGGAAGCAGCTATGGTGTACAGAACACCCACAAAGGAGCATGCAATGGCCATTCTTCACCAAGTCCTGGAGCATATGCGCTCGGGTCGCTGGATCGAGGCCCACAACCTGGTGCAGACCGACGACTCGCAACTGGCCGCCTGGCTGCACGGCATCTTGCACATCCAGGAAGGTGATCTGGAGGATGCCGAGTACTGGTACGACAAAGCCAACCGCCATTTCCGCAGCCGCGGGACTTTGGATGAAGAGCTGGAACGCTTCCAGGCAGAGTTGCTGAGCCGGGACGGGCAGGCATAGCTGGCAGAAGCCGTATTCAACAAAAGTGCCTGTAGCGCATATAAAACCTGCGCAAGCAGCTACCAAAACAATAGCAATTACTTACCCACACCCTGCTGTGCCCGCGTTGTCACCAGTACGCCCACGGCCACCACCACCGCCCCCAGCCAGGTCAGCAGGCCATAGTGCTCACCCAGTACCAAGGTGCCCGTGCCCAGCCCCACGGCGGCAGCCACATAGCCGATCTGGCTCAGGTACACCGGCCCGCCCACGCTTTGCAGGCGGAAGAACACGGCGAACATGGCCGCACTGATGGCCACCTGGGCCAGCAACAGGCCGGGTACGGCCAGGGCGCTCGACAGCGGCAGGCTACCGGTCCACAGCAGGGACAGCACACCCAACACAGCGCCAGCCCCCAGGTTGGTGCCCGCGGCCAGGGCCAGCCCGCTGGTGCCGGCGGGCCAGGCCAGCGTGCGGTAGATATTGCCGCAGGCCAGCAGCAAGGGGATCAGAAAAGCCAGCGCCAACCACAGGGCCGCGCCGCCACCGGCTGTATCGACGCGGCCCTTGGACAGCACGATGACCAGGGCCCCGGCAAAGCCCAGGGCAATGCCCGCTGCGCCCAGGGCACTGGGACGCCGGCGCTGCAGCAGGCTGTGCAACACCAGGGTCAGGATGGGCGAAAACGCGAAGAAGATGGAGATAAAGCCCGCGCCCAAATGCGGCATGGCGCTGAACACCAGCAGATTGGGCAGCGCGTTGGATACCGCGCCCGTCACCAGGTAGTAGCGCAGGTGGCGTGCGTCCAGCGGCAGCCGCACGCGGCCCAGCCACAGGGCCAGCAGCAAAACCAGGCCGGCGCCAACGGCCATGATCCAGGACCAGACGATAGGCGCGATACCGGCCGCACCGGCCAGCTTGCCCAAAGGAAAGCCCAGGCCCAGCAGAGCGCCGGTGATTAACAGGAGGGGAAGTGGGCGGTTCAGCATGCGGTCTACAAAAAGCCAAACCGGCAGGATAACCAGCTATAAGAAAAATAGCTGCCGGCGCAGACCACATCTGCGCGGGCAGCTAAAAGGAGACCGGTTAAAAACTAGGCGTGCGCCTGTTGTGAAGCGGCGATCAGCTTTTCACGGGCGACGTCGTAAGCCTTCTTGGGCACGGGCACGGCGTCGGGGTTGCCCAGGTCCACCATCTGCACGCGGTAGGTTTCGCGGGCGGTCCAGGCAGCGATGGCGGCAATCACCGTCACGGCCAAGGTGATGGAGCCAATGGTGAACGGAATGTTCATCGCGCCGGGGGGCGCTACGGCGGTGAACAACGCGGGCAGCAGGGCGGTGACCAGCGTGCCCAGATTTTGCGAGATGGCCATGGCCGACACCCGGGTGCGGGTGGGGAACATCTCGGGGTAGAAGCTGGGGAACACGGCGTTATAGCCCTGGTACACCACGCCCCACATCAGCAGCGACATGCCGATGGCCAGTGGCACGTTGTGCACGCTGATGGCGTACAGGTAGCCGAAGGACAACAGACCCGAGCCCAGGGCACCGATGATGATGGGCGGGCGGCGGCCGATCTTGTCGGACAGATTGCCCACGAAAGGGATCACCAGCACGGCGACGATATTGCCCATTACCGGAATCCACAGGTACACGTCTTTCTCAAAGCCAATGCCGTAGCCAGGCTGCACTGCATAGGCCGCGCCGAAGATGGTGGTCACCACCGGGATGACGTTCATCAGCGAGCAGCACATCACACGCAGCATGTCGCGCCAGCTCTCGGTCACGGCCTGGATCATCGGGGCCTTGGGCACGGTGCCGTGGGCGCCTTCTTCGGCGAAGGCTGGGGTTTCGTCCACTTCACGGCGGATGATGTAGCCGGCCACGATGACCAGGAAGCTCAGGATGAAAGGTATGCGCCAGCCCCAGGTATTGAAGGCCTCGGTGGGCATGAAGTGCGCCAAGGGCAGGAACACCGCCGCCGCCAGGATCTGGCCGGCCTGCACGCCCTGCAGCGTGAAGCTGGAGAAGAAGCCGCGTCGCCCGAAGGGCGCGTGCTCCAGAATCATCGAGCTGGCGCCCGAAATCTCCCCGGCCACGGCAAAGCCCTGGATCAGGCGCAGGATCACCAGCAGCGCAGGCGCCCACAGACCGACCTGGTCATAGGTAGGCAGCAGGCCCACGGCCACGGTGGAAAAGCCCATCAGGAACATGCAGATGATCAGCACTTTCTTGCGGCCCTGGGTGTCGCCCCAATGGCCCAAGAAGAAGGCCCCGATGGGGCGCGCCACATAGCCCACGCCATAGGTGGCCAGCGAAGCGATGATGGCGGTCGTGGGGTCGCCTTTCGGGAAAAAGATCTGCGGGAAGATCAGCGACGCCGCGGTGGCGTAGATGAAGAAGTCGTAATACTCCAGCGCCGAGCCGATCCAGCCACTGGCTGTGGCCTTCTTCGACTGGTGCTTGGCGCGTGAATCGCCGGCGGTGGTGCTCATGCATGTCTCCTGGGTGGGTGAACGTTGTTCTGCAAGCGGCTCATGCCGGACAGAGGGCGGAGGGTGCGGTCGCGCCAGCGTTCAGATGGTCCGTTAGCGGCCAGACCTGGCCGCGGTGCGGAGCAGAATGTAGTGTCACCAAGGGCAAATCGCCATACAGCAGACGATCCATTCGCGCGATTATCAAACCAAGACGTTCACTAATCGCTCACAACTGGGGTAAGCCCTAGCATATCAACGCAGGCCCTTCCATCCCGCAGTGCATCGCGTGCCGGCATATGACTTGGTTCTATTTTTATAAAAAATACCGCTTCAGCGCAGAATTTATCTGCGTAAGCAGCTACTAATTCAATAGCATTACAAATGCTTGCATGGGGCCCGACACCCCGCTTTACACTCCCTTCACAGCCAGCCGCTAAGCTCCGCGACGACCGAACCGGGAGCCGCCCCATTAACTTGCCCGATCTTTGCAGGGCCCGCCGCCACTCCGATGCCAGCCCCCTCGCCCACGCGACAGAACGTCCACTACCCGCATTCAGCGCGCCCAAGCCCGCGCCCCAACCGGCACCAGCGCCATAGCTGACATGACCCCAATCCCCTCCTCTTTTTCTTCCTCCCATCCCGTACCGTCCCGCGCCCAATCCGGCAAGCTCTGGCTTACCGCCATATGGGTCTGCCTGGGCCTGGGCGTGATCGGCACACTGGTGCTAGCCATTGCAGCCGTCTGGTACTACCCCGGCCTGCCGCCGTTGGACAAGGTAACCAGCTACCAGCCGCAGCAGGCCATGCAGGTCTACACCAGCGACAACGTGGAGATTGCCCAGTTCGGCTCCGAGCGGCGTGACTTCCTGCCCATCGCCCAAATCCCCAAGCTGATGCAGGACGCCCTGCTGGCGGTGGAAGACGCGCGCTTTCGCGAGCACAGCGGCATCGACCCCATAGGCGTGCTGCGCGCCGTGGTGTCCAACCTGACTGGCGGGCGACGCCAGGGCGCGTCCACCATCACCCAGCAGGTGGCGCGCAACTTCTTTCTGAGCAACCGCAAGACGGCCGAGCGCAAGCTGAAAGAAGCCATGCTGGCCATCAAGATCGAGCACAGCCTGAGCAAGGACGAGATCCTGGAGCTGTACATGAACCAGATCTACCTGGGCCACCGGGCCTACGGCTTCAGCGCCGCCGCCCAGGTGTACTTCGGCAAGACCCTGCCCGAGCTGTCCGTTGCCGAGGTCGCCATGCTGGCCGGCCTGCCGCAGAACCCGGCCTTCGCCAACCCCATCAGCAATATGGAACGCGCCACGCGGCGCCAGCAGCTGGTGCTGGGCCGCATGCTCAGCGTGGGCGTGATCGACCAGGCCCAGTTCGATGCCGCCACCAAGCAAAAGCTGGTAATCCGCTCGCCGCTGCAGGTACCGGTACATGCCGAGTACGTGGCCGAGATGGCGCGCCAGGCCGTGTTCGAGCGCTATGGCCAGCAGGCCTATTCGCAGGGCATCAAGGTCTATACCTCGCTGATCGCCGCCGACCAGCAGGCCGCCTACCAGGCACTGCGCAAGGGTGTGCTGGCCTTTGACCGCAAGCAGGCCTACCGTGGCCCCGAAGAAAACGAAGACCTGCCGCCCGCCCCGGCCGACGCCACCGAAGAAGACGCCGCCGCAGCCCAGGCACTGAAGGACTACAGCGACGACGAAGACCTGCGCGTGGCCATCGTGCTGCAGGCCAGTCCGCAAGAAGTGGTGGCCCGCCTGGCCACAGGTGAGACGCTGCACATCCAGGGCGATGGCCTGCGCTGGGCCCAGCCCGCGCTGAGCGCCAAGGCCCAGGCCCCGCTGGCGCTGCGCCGTGGCGCCATCATCCGCGTGCAACACCTGGACGGCAAGGGCGGCGGCTACTGGGCCGTGTCGCAATGGCCCGAGGTGCAAAGCGCCCTGGTATCGCTGACACCGCAGACTGGCCGGGTGCGCGCCCTGGTGGGTGGATTCGACTTCTCCGACCAGCAGTTCAACCACGTGACCCAGGGCTGGCGCCAGCCCGGCTCCAGCTTCAAGCCCTTCATCTACTCCGCCGGTATCGACAAGGGCGTGATGCCGTCCACCCTGGTGAACGACTCGCCGCTGAACGTTGCCGCCGCCAATGGCACACCGGCCTGGAACCCGCAGAACGACGACGGCCAGTTCCTCGGCCCGGTCAGCCTGCGCCAGGGCTTGGCCCAGTCGCGCAACCTGGTCAGCATCCGGCTGCTGCAGTTCCTGGGCGTGCAGCCGGCCCGTGAATGGGCCGGTCGCTTCGGCTTTGAGATCGACAAACAGCCGGACAACCTGACGCTGGCGCTGGGCGCCGGCAGCACCACGCCGCTGCAACTGGCCTCGGCCTATTCGGTGTTCGCCAACGGTGGGCATCTGCTGCCACCGGTGGTAATTGAGCGCATCACCGACGCCCAGGGCAAGCTGCTGTTCGAAGCCCCGCCCGCCCCCGCGCTGACCGACGAAGACCGCGTGCTGCCCGAGCGCAATGCCTACATCACCAACAGCCTGTTGCAAAGCGTCACCAGCATCGGCACCGCCGCCAAGGCCCAGTCCACGCTGAAGCGCCCCGACCTGTACGGCAAGACCGGCACCACCAACGACGCGGTGGACGCCTGGTTCGCCGGCTTCCAACCCACCCTGGCTACCGTGGTGTGGATGGGCTATGACAAGCCGCGCAGCCTGGGCAGCAATGCCTTTGGCGCCAGCCTGTCGCTGCCTATCTGGATCGACTACATGAGCCGCGCGCTCAAGGGCGTGCCGGTGGCGCCATTCGCCCCGCCGCCGAGCGTGATGCGCGACGCACTGAACGACTGGACCTACACCGAGCCGCCGGAAAACGGCGAGCTAGTACGCATAGGTTTTGACGAGCCTCCAGCAGACGCCAGCATGGCCGTCCCCGCGCCGGCCGCGCAACCTGTGGCGCCAGCGGCGCCTGCAGCGCCCGCTTTCCCCACAGCGCCTGCAGCCCCCATAAGACACTGAGCGAATCCATGTTGTCGTTGTTTCTGAAATGCCTACTGGGCGCGCTGGCGGTGCTGGCGATTGCACTGCTGTCGCGCTCCAAGAATTTTGTGGTGGCCGGGCTGGTGCCGCTGTTTCCCACCTTCGCTCTGATCGCCCATGCCATCGTGGGCAGCGAACGCTCGATGGCCGACCTGCGCACCACCGCCTTGTTCGGTCTGTGGTCCTTGCTGCCCTACGCCGTGTATCTGCTGACCGTCTACGCCCTGAGCCTGCGCTGCACGCTGACCACCACCCTGCTGTCGGCCACGGCCAGTTGGGCGCTGGCGGCCACGCTGCTGATGCTGGCCTGGTCCAGGCTCTATCCCGTGGGTCAATAACACCACGCTGGCCTATCGGCATTGGCGCATACACCTACAATCGTGTGCATGCGCGCCCTTCTATCCCTCCCCCTTGCCTTGCTTAGCCTGTTGCTGAGACTGTCTTCCGCCTGGGCTGCAGTACCTGCTGCCCCCGCCCCTCCTATCGATCAGCGCATTGAGCACATCGAAGTCATTGACTCCGGCGCCCGCGTCAACGAACTGCGCGTAGGCGGTGAAACGCAAAACATCAGTGTCCAGCCCAGCAACGGCATGCCCGCCTATGAAGTGGTGCCGGCCAACGGTGCACGCAACCGCCGGCTGGACGAGCGCGATGGCGGCTCTGGCAGCGTGGGTCAGCGTGTCTGGAAACTGATCAGCTTCTAAGCCATGGCGGTGTACACGAAAGTCTCGCTGAAAGAGGCACAGGCCCTGGCGCGCCAACTGGATCTGGGTGATGTAAGCGCACTGCGCGGCATCGAAGGCGGCATCGAGAACACCAACTACTTCGTCACCACCGAGAGCGGCGAATTCGTGCTCACTCTGTTCGAACGCCTGAGCTTCGAACAACTGCCGTTCTACCTGCACCTGATGAAGCACCTGGCCCAGCGCGGCATCCCGGTGCCCGACCCGGTGGCCACGAAGGCCGGCAGCATCCTCCACACCGTCAAGAAAAAGCCCGCCTCGGTCGTGAGCAAGCTGCGCGGCAAGAGCGAACTGGCGCCGGGCGTGCAGCACTGCACCGCCGTGGGCGACATGCTGGCGCGCATGCACCTGGCTGGCCGCGACTTCGACATGGAGCAACCCAATCTGCGCGGCCTACCCTGGTGGAACGAGACCGCGCCAGTGGTCATGCCGCACCTGGAACCAACCCAGGCCCAGTTGCTGCAAAGCGAGCTCGCCTACCAGAACCACATCGCCGAATCCAGCGCCTATGCAGCCCTGCCGCGCGGCCCCATCCACGCCGACCTGTTCCGCGACAACGTGATGTTCGACACGGTGGACGGCAGCCCGCAGCTCAGCGGCTTCTTCGACTTTTATTTCGCCGGCACCGATACCTGGCTGTTCGACCTGGCCGTGTGCCTGAACGACTGGTGCATCGACCTGGCCACAGGCGCCAATGACGCGGCACGCTGCCTGGCCTTTCTGGACGCCTACTGTGCCGTGCGCCCGCTGGCCGCCGCCGAGCGCCAGCTGCTGCCCGCCATGCTGCGCGCCGGCGCACTGCGCTTCTGGATCTCGCGCCTGTGGGACTGGCATCTGCCGCGTGAAGCCGACATCCTGAAGCCTCACGATCCCGGCCATTTCGAACGTGTTCTGCGCGAACGCGTGGCCCATCCCATCACGCTCTGACCCCCGCGAAGCTCTCCATGAAACTCAAAATTGTCTCGGCACGCACTGGCATTGTGTGGGTGCGGCTGGGCATACAGGTGTTCTTCAAACAGCCGCTGGCGCTGACCGGCCTGTTCTTCCTGTTCATGGCCACGCTGTCGGTACTGAACCTGGTGCCCCTATTGGGCAGCGTAGTGTCGCTGATGCTGCTGCCCACGCTGGGCCTGGGCCTGATGGCGGCCGCCCAGCGCGCCAGCCAGGGCAGCTTCCCCATGCCCACGGTGCTGCTCACCGGCCTGCGCGGCCCGCAGGCCAGCACCAAGCCCCTGCTGGTGCTGGGCCTGATTTACACCTTCTGGTTCTGCGTGATCGTGGCCCTGACCGCGTTGGCAGACGGCGGCGAATTCGCCCGCATGTTCTTTCTGCACGGCCCGCAGGACGAAGCGGCCGGCAGCGCATCGGGCATGGAGCTGCCGCGCGGCATCTTCCTGTTCATGCTCTTGCATCTGCCTTTGTCGCTGGCCTTCTGGCACGCGCCGGCGCTGACGCACTGGCATGGCATCACGCCGGTGAAAAGCCTGTTCTTCAGCCTGGTGGGCTGCTGGCGCAACAAGGGCGCGTATGTGGTGTTCGGCCTGGCCTGGTTCGCGGTGGTCATGGCCGAAGGCATCGTGGTGCAGATCCTGGCGCTGCTGCTGAACTCGGCCGAAGTGCTGGCCATGGGCACCTACGCCGTCAGCCTGCTGACCACCAGCATGTTCATGTGTTCGGTGTACTTCAGCTTTCGCGACAGTTTCGAAGCCGACGAAGTCCTGGAAGAGCTACCAAAACCATAGCTGCCAGCGCAGACTCTACCTGCGCTAGCGGCACTTTTCATCTATGCCTAGCGCAGCAGCACCTGCATTTTCCCGCCGCATCCCTCTGATCGTGGCGACAGCCTTCTTCATGGAGACGCTGGACAGCACCATCGTCACCACCGCGCTGCCGGCCATCGCCACCGGCTTCCACACCAGCACGCTAAGCCTGAGCCTGAGCATCTCGGCCTACTTGGTGGCGCTGGCCGTGTTTGTTCCCACCGCCGGCTGGGCCAGCGACCGCTTTGGTACGCGCAAACTGTTTGCCGGGGCGATCGCTCTATTCACCCTGTCGTCCCTGCTGTGCGCGCTCAGCCCCAATCTGTGGAGCTTCATTGCCGCGCGCACGCTGCAGGGCATGGCCGCCGCCTTCATGTCGCCAGTGGGCCGCTTGGTGGTGCTGCGCAGCACGCCCAAAGCCAGGTTGATCGAAGCCCTGGGCCTGATCACCTGGCCGGGGCTGATAGGCCCGGTGCTGGGGCCGCCGCTGGGCGGGCTGATCGCCACCTATGCGTCCTGGCATTGGATCTTCTTGATCAACCTGCCGCTGGGCCTGGGCGGCATCTGGCTGGTGCTGCGCTATGTGCCGAATGAAACCGCCCAACGCACACCCTTCGACCTGTATGGCTTTGTGTGTACCGCTGTGGCGCTGGCAGGGCTGGTGCATGGCCTGGCGCTGCTGGGTGAGGCGCAAGGCTCGGCCCAGGTCGCCCTGCTGTGGCTGGGCTGCGCTGGTGTCGCCGGGGTGCTGGCCGTGCGCCATGCGCTGCGCCACCCCACGCCCATGCTGGACCTGCGCGCCGTGGGCGTACCCAGCTTTGCCATCAGCATACTCACCGCCGGCATGCTGGCGCGCATCGCCATCAACGCCACGCCCTTTCTGCTGCCGCTGATGTTCCAGATCGGTTTTGGATTGAACGCCTTCCAGGCCGGGCTGATGATCTTGGTCTATATGGGCGGCAACCTGGTGATGAAAAGCGCCACCACGCCGGTGCTGCGCCGCTTCGGCTTTCGCCGGGTTTTGACGGTGAATGGCGCCATGTGCGCAGCGGCCATGGCGGCCTGCGGCCTGTTGGCGCCAGGCCAGCCCATGGCCCTGGTCTACCCGGTGCTGTTCATCGCCGGCATGACCCGCTCCATGCACTTCACCACGGTGTCCACGCTGGCCTTTGCCGACATCCACGCCGAACATCGCGCCGGTGCCAGCACCCTGTCTGCCATGTCGGCGCAGGTGGCTGCCACGCTGGGCGTGGCTTTTGCCGCGCTAGCCCTGGCCATGTTCCAGCAGCTGCGCGGCGCGGCGGCCCTGGGCTTGGCCGACTTCCAGCACGCCCAGCTGGCCGGTGCGGCGCTGATGGCCGTGGCCGCCGCATGGTCCCTGCGGCTGGCGCCAAATGCAGGCCACGAGGTCAGCGGCAAGGCCTGAGCCGCTTGCTATGAAATTGGAAGCTGCCAGCGCAGGTTTTATCTGCGCTAGCGGCCTTTTTCACCCTATTGCATCACAGCGGTGCCGGCGCCTGCCGAAGCAGCGCGCAAATGCGCCGTCATGTGGTCGGCAAACAGCCGAATCCGCGGCAGCTTCGCGGTACGCTGGTGCATCACCAGCCACAGTGTTTTCTGCGGCACGGCTTCACAGTCGCACAGCCGGCGCAGGCGGCTATCGGCCCGCACCAGTTCATCCGGAATCACCCCCACGCCGATGCCGCGCCGTACTGCGTCGATCAGCGAGCCCAGGGTTTCCGTTTGCAGCGCTACGGCGCGCACACATGCGCGCAGCCACACCGATTCCTTCAGCCCCGCCAGCTCGCCACCCAGCACCACGCCGTCCATGCGCGCCAGCAGACCCGCCCCACGTTGCGCGGACCGGGCCAGCGGCTGTTGGCTGGACATGTAGACACCGAAATGCACCGGGCCAATGCGCCGCACCACCAGGCCGTCCGACTTGGGTCGGAGCATGCGCACCGCCACATCGGCTTCGTTTTTGCCCATGTCCAGGCTGCGGTGCGATGCGTCCAGCTCAAACACCACGCCAGGATGGGCCGTGCGGAAGGACTGGATGGCCTCCAGGGTCAAGGGCACCAGGCCTTCGGCGACCGAGACCTTGATAGCGCCTTCGATCTGGCTGTCGGCACCCGCGCTTTGCCGCAGCGTGGCCTCCAGCTCCAGCGCCAGCGGCTCCAGGGCGGTGACCAGCGCCTTGCCCGCCACGGTCAACACGGTTCCCACATGGGTGCGGTGCACCAGTTGCGCGCCCACGCCAGCCTCCAGCGCGGCCATGCGGCGCGACACGGTGGTGGTCGCAATGCCCAGCACCCGCCCCGCCTCCAGTAAGGACGGATGGACCGCCACCACCATCAGCAGACGCAGATCGTCCCAGTTCACCTTCAGGTTTTGCAAAGATGCTAAACGGACTTGCATGCATACCAGTGTAGCCAGCCCCTGCCTACAGTCTGGGCTTCTGCAATCTGGAGGTTTGAATTGGAAAAAACAGCATTCGTGACGGGCGCAGCGGGCTTCGTCGGGCGCAACCTGGTGGAGGCGCTACTCAAAGACCACTGGTCGGTGCATGCACTGGTACGCAGTGCCGCTCCAGCGTGGATGCAGCAACACAGGCTGACGGTGCGCCAAGGCGCCTTGGAAGATGCCGCCAGCGTGGCTGCGGCCATGCCCGCGCGGGCCGACGCCGTATTCCATCTGGCCGGCAATACCTCGATGTGGTCCGGCGATGCACAGCGGCTGCTGCGCGACAACGTGGCCGCCACCCAGGGCCTACTGGACGCGGCCCACCAGCGCCAGGCCCGCCGCGTGGTGATGACATCCACGCTGGGCGTGTTCCAGGACAGCGACGGCCGCATCCACGAACACACGCCGCTGCAACCCAGCACCGTCCGCAACCCGTATCTGCGCACCAAGCTGCTGGCCGACGCGCTGCTCAGCGAGGCCGCGCGCAAGGGGTTGTCGGTGGTCAGCCTGCACCCGGCCCACATCCTGGGCCCCTACGATGCGAGCGGCTGGATCGGCCTGTTTGACGATGCCGCCCAGGGCAAGATGCGGGCGGCCCCGCACGGCCGGGCCAGCTTTTGCGGCGTCTCGGCTGTTGCCCGGGCGCATATTGCGGCGGCCACGCACCCGGCTCCCGCCCGGCGCTATGTGCTGGGCGGCGAAGATGCCAGTTACCTGCAGGTATTTGCCGACGTGGCCCGCCGCGTCCACGCCCAACCGGTGGTATCGACGGTGCCGAACAGCGTGCTCAACACCGTGGCGGCGCTGGCACACATAGGCGCGCTGTTCAGCGGTAAAAAGCCATCCATCACGCCCGGGCTGGCTGCCGTGCTGACGCGCACCATGCTGGCGGATTCCCGCCTGGCGCAGAAAGATCTGGGCTACCCCATGCTCGGGCTGAGCGAAATGCTGGATGCGACCCAAGTCTACTGGGATGCACGCCAAGCTTCCAGCCATTCAAGGCGCTAGCGCACATTCCACCTACGTCAACCGCTCTTAACTTTATAGCAATTAGAGTGATTTCTGGTTCACACGCTGGGACAGCGCTTCGGCGCTTTCCTTGCGCTCGCTGTAGCGGTCCACCAAGTACGGCGTGGCGTCGCGGGTCAGCAGGGTGAACTTGACCAGTTCCTCCATCACATCCACCACCCGGTCGTAGTAGGCCGAGGGCTTCATGCGCCCGGCCTCGTCGAACTCCAAAAAGGCCTTGGCCACCGACGACTGGTTGGGGATGGTCAGCATGCGCATCCAGCGGCCCAGCACGCGCAGCTGGTTCACCGCGTTGAAGGACTGCGAACCTCCGCTGACCTGCATCACCGCCAGCGTCTTGCCCTGGGTGGGCCGCACTGCGCCCTGGCTGAGAGGAATCCAGTCGATCTGGGTCTTCATGATGCCGGTCATGGCGCCGTGCCTTTCAGGCGAACACCAGACCATGCCCTCGCTCCACAGCGTCAGTTCGCGCAGCTCCTGCACCTTGGGGTGCGACTCCGGCGCATCGTCGGCCAGCGGCAGGCCGTGCGGGTCAAAGGTACGCGGCTCGGCGCCCATGGCGCTCAGCAATCGGACGGCTTCCTCGGTCAGCAAACGGCTGAACGAGCGCTCGCGCAGCGAGCCATACAGCAGCAGGATGCGCGGTGGGTGGAGGCTGGGCGTGGCAGGCTGCAGCGCGGCCTGCGTGGGCGCCATGAAAAGCGCCGGGTCCAAGTTAGGGAGCAAGGCGCTGCCCCTGGGCGTTGACGATTTTTTCGCCGTCTTCCTTGGCAAAAGCGCCCTTCTGTGGGTGGGGCAGGATGTCCAGCACCGCCTCGGACGGCCGGCACAGCTTGGCGCCCAGCGGGGTGATGACGATGGGCCGCTCCAGCAGGATGGGGTGGGCGACGATGGCGTCGATCAAGGCATCGTCGCTCAGCGCGGCATTACCCAGCCCCAGCTCGTCGTAAGGCGTGCCCTTTTTGCGCAGCACGGCGCGCACCGGCAGGCCCAGTTGGACGAGTAAGGCCAGCAGCTTTTCACGGTCCGGCGGGGCTTTCAGATACTCGACCACGGTGGGCTCGACGCCCGAATTGCGGATCAAAGCCAGCACATTGCGCGAGGTGCCGCAGGCCGGGTTGTGGAAGATGGTGGTGTCAGACATGGTGTGCTCCTGCAGAAGATGTTTCTAAAAGTCTGCCCAGGCCTGCACCCGCCAGGGCGCCCAGGCACTGGGCCCATACAAAACCAGGCGCGCTGGCAGGCGCGATACCGGCAAAGCTGTCGCTGAGCATGCGCCCCAACACGGCGGCCGGGTTGGCAAAGCTGGTGCTGGCGGTAAACCAGTAGGCCGCGCCGATATAGCTGGCCACCAACGCGCTGGCCTTGCCGCTGGGCGCGCGCAGTATGACCAGCACCAGGCCGGCGGTTGCCACGGCCTCGGCAATCCACTGGCCCGCGCCGCTGCGCACATGCTGGCTGGTTTGCAGCAGGGGCAGCGCGAACATGGCATGTGCCAACCAAGCCCCCAACACCGCCCCCAGCAGCTGAAATGCTATGAATAAAAGAGCTACTCGCGCAGGTTTTATCTGCGCCAACCGGCCTTTTGACCACATGAGCAAAGTCACCAGCGGGTTGAAGTGCGCGCCGCTCACCGGCCCGAATATCTCGATCAGCACGTACAGCGCAAACACCGTGGCCAGGGTATTGGCCAGCAAGGCCAGGCCAAGGTTGCCGCCACACAGGCGTTCGGCCATCACCCCGGAGCCGATCACCGCGCACAGCAGCCCAGCCGTGCCCAGGCATTCGGCCAGCAACTGTTGCGGCAGGCTCGGTGGCGTGCCGGGCTCAGCAGCAGACATTAGGGGCTCCGCAGGCTGCGCCCTGGCAGCAATGCTCGGTCAGGTAGCCAAGCAAGGCATTCATCTGGTCGAAGTTGGCGCGGTAGATCAGGTTGCGGCCGCGCGGCTCACTGGCAATTAAGCCGGCATGCGTCAGCTCTTTGAGGTGGAACGACAGCGCGCTGGGCGCCACACCCAATTGCTCGGCCATGGCGCCAGGCGTGAGCCCCTCAGCACCCGCAACCACCAGCGCCCGGAAGGCACGCAAACGTTGCACCTGGGCCAGCGCGGCCAGCGACTGCACCGCGCTGGTTTCGGAGATGTTTGATGTTTCCATAATTCAATAATAATTGAATTATGGAATACTCCACGTAAAAAATCCCCTTCAATACGAAAAGACGACAGCTATTCGCCACCGCGTCGCAACAGACCATCGACATGCTCTACGTCGTTCCCAGCCACTCCTGGGCAAATTGGTCCCGAAAGCGAATGAGCAATTGCACACGTGATTGCGCCAACTCCCGTCCTTCAGCCGTCTGCATGCTGGCAGGAAGCTGCAGCAGCTTGTTCTCAATATGGTCAAGGGTGTAATGCACGTCGTCTAACGGGCGATCCTGCGCAAGCGGGTCGGTGGCGTGCGCAAGTGCCCGCCCCAGCTGCCCTCCAATGTGGAACATGCGTGCCAGCCCCACAGCCCCCAAAGCGTCCAGACGGTCCGCATCTTGGACGATCTTCGCTTCAATCGTTTCAGGGCTTATGGCAGCGGAAAAGCTGTGCGCTTCAATGGCATGCACTACGCCCCTCAGCTTGTCCTGCGGAAATCCCAACTTCGACAACGCTGTCTCGGCCTGTTGTGCAGAAAGCCGCGATGCCTGTGCTCGCTCAGGATGGTCCTTGGGCAGATTGACGAGGTCATGCAGATAGCACGCCGCCATCACCACCAACGGATCAGTCTGCGGATGCGATGAAAGAAGTTGCCTGGCCGTGGCCCATACCCGATCCAAGTGGTTGAGATCATGCGCACGATCAGTCGCTCCAGCTTGGGTGACCAGTCGAACCAATACAGGTCGCCAATGGCCAACCAGGCCTTTCCATTCGTTCATGAGGCAAGCAGGCTTAAGCAATCCATAGCTTGCCATCCTAAACCCAAGCGGTCTGTGCCTTGAAGACTAAGGCCGCCGCCCAACTATCGGAAAACCAACCGTCAAGCACCCATCTGCAAAAATGCCACCGGGTCGCGTGCGATGCGCAGGCCCTGCTCGCGGGCGTGGGCCAGGGCAGAGTCTTCGGACATGAAGGGGTTGTCAAAGCTCAGGGTACGCTGGCTGGGGATGGGCATGCCGTAGTGCTGGGCGATGCCGACACGGGCCAACCAGGTGCCGTCGATCATGGGTTTGGCATACAACGAGACGACGCAGTCGCCTACGTGGAATTCGGTCAGGTCGGTCATGGTGCGCTCCTGGAGTGTTCTTGGGCCTCAACACAAGCATGCTGCGCCCGCTATATGACAGCCAGAAGACACAAACCGGATACACGGCAGATACCTTGTGTATCAGGGCACGGGTGTCAATTTCGCAACACTTAACGCCAGCCACTTCACGCCGTGGCGTGGAAAGTTGATCTGTGCGCGCGCGTCATCGCCCTTACCCTCCAACAAATTGACCTTGCCTTCACCGAACTTGGTGTGGAACACCTTCATGCCCACGCGCAGGCCGTGGCTGGGTGCCTCTTTCTGCGGTGGCACGGGTGGGCTGGCAAAGGGCGCATCTTCTTTATTGAATCGGCCTCCGGCGCTGTATCCGCCTACGCTAGAAGCTCCGAATTTAGGAGCAAAGCTGGAGGTGCCGTAGCCCGCGCTTTTGGAGGTGATCCACTTCAACGCGGACTCCGGCAGCTCTTCAAAGAAGCGGCTGCGCGGGTTGTAGCGCGTCTGGCCATGCAGCAGCCGGCTTTGCGAGAAGCTCAGGTACAGGCGCTGGCGCGCGCGGGTGATGGCGACATACATCAGGCGGCGTTCTTCCTCCAGGCCCTGGCGGTCACTGAGCGAGTTCTCATGCGGGAACAAGCCCTCTTCCATGCCACCGACGAACACCGCGTCGAACTCCAGGCCCTTGGCCGAATGCACGGTCATCAGTTGCACCGCGTCCTGGCCGGCCTGGGCCTGGTTGTCGCCAGCCTCCAGGGCAGCGTGGGTCAGGAAGGCGGCCAGCGGCGACAGGGTTTCACCACTGTCCTGGTCCAGGAAGCCGTCGGCAGGCGGCGCGTCCGGGTCCAGGCCCTGGCTGACAGGTGACTGGCTGAGCTCGTCCACCGGCAGGGCCACGGCATCGCGGCCAAAGCCTTGCTGGGACACAAAGCTCTCAGCGGCGTTGACCAGTTCTTCCAAGTTCTCCACCCGGTCTTCGCCCTCGCGGTCGGCCTTGAAGTGGGCCATCAGGCCGCTGTGCTCCAGCACCAGTTTGATGATGTGGGCGAGGCTGCTGCCCTGCGTCTGCTCGCGCAGCACGTCCAGCTTGGCGACAAAGGCACCGAAGTTGGCGCCTGCCTTGCCGGGGATGGCGCTGACCGCGTCGTGCAGCGAGCAGCCGCTGGCGCGCGCCGCGTCCTGCAGGATCTCCAGGCTGCGCGCACCGATGCCGCGTGGCGGGAAGTTGACCACGCGCAGAAAGCTGGTGTCGTCGTTGGGGTTCTCCAGCAGGCGCAGATAGGCCAGCGCGTGCTTGATTTCAGCCCGCTCGAAAAAGCGCAGGCCGCCGTACACGCGGTAGGGAATGCCGGAATTGAACAGCGTGGTTTCGATCACCCGGCTTTGCGCATTGCTGCGGTAGAGCACGGCGATTTCCTTGCGCTCCATGCCGTCGCGGACCAGCTGCTTGATTTCATCGACGATCCACTGGGCTTCGTCCAGGTCACGCGGGCTTTCCACCACGCGCACCGGCTCGCCGGGGCCCTGGTCGGTGCGCAGGTCTTTGCCCAGGCGGTTGCTGTTGTGGCTGATGAGGTGGTTGGCCGAATCCAGGATGTTGCTGAAGCTGCGGTAGTTTTGCTCCAGCTTGATCTGCTGGGTAACGCCAAATTCACGCACGAAGTCGGCCATATTGCCCACCCGCGCGCCACGAAAGGCATAGATGCTCTGGTCGTCGTCGCCCACGGCCAGCACGCTGCCGCCGGGGATGGAACTGCCAGCAGCCAGGTCTTTCTCGCCATAGCCGCTGAGCATTTTGATCCAGGCGTACTGCAGCTTATTGGTATCCTGGAACTCGTCGATAAGGATATGGCGAAAGCGGCGCTGGTAGTGCTCGCGCACGGCATCGTTGTCACGCAGCAGCTCGTAGCTGCGCAACATCAGCTCGCCAAAGTCGACCACACCTTCGCGCTGGCACTGCTCTTCATACAGCGCATAGATTTCTACCTTCTTGCGGGTTTGCGGGTCGCGCGCCTCGACCATGGCGGGGCGCAAGCCCTCTTCCTTGCAGTTGCCGATAAACCACTGGGTCTGCTTGGCGGGGTATTGCTGGTCGTCGATGTTGAACTGCTTCATCAGGCGCTTGATAGCGCTCAGCTGGTCCTGGGTGTCCAAGATCTGGAAAGATTGCGGCAGATTGGCCAGCTTGTAATGGGCGCGCAGCAGGCGGTTGCACAGGCCATGGAAAGTGCCAATCCACATGCCACGCACATTGATGGGCAGCATGGTGCCCAATCGAACCACCATCTCCTTGGCGGCCTTGTTGGTGAAGGTCACGGCCAAAATGCCGCCGGGCGTGACGCGCCCGGTCTGCAGAAGCCAAGCGATGCGGGTGGTCAACACCCGGGTCTTGCCCGAGCCGGCCCCGGCCAGAATCAGCGCATGCCCGGTCGGCAAGGTCACTGCGGCCAGCTGCTCCGGGTTCAGGTTGTGTAAGAGCGGCGAATTTTCTGCGACCAAGGGTGTATTTGCTGAGAACATATGTCGATTGTAGGAACCCCCATGAAACCCAGACTTGCCGTCGGCCCCGCCGCCCTGTTCGCTGCCCTGATCCTGGGCCAGCCTGCCATCGCCCAGTCCAGCTGCTCCAGCGATGGCCAGCCGGCCTTCCAGTCCATACGCGACCGCTTCATCAGCGCCGACTGCGAAGCCTGCTGGAGCAATCCCCAAACCGCCCTCCCCAGCCCGCAAGCCATCGCGCTTGACTGGATACTGCCCGGCGCGCTCGGCGAAGATGCGCCCTTGTCGGCCGCAGCCCGCCCAGAAGGCCTGGAGCGCATGCGAGCGAGGCAGCAGGCAGCCATCCACGCAGCCCCCCCGCCGTCGCTGCAAACACCCCCGCAACTGCGCGTCGCACGTGGGCCGATGCTGAGCGGCTATGTAGGCACCTCCATCGCACTACTGCCGGCAGACACTCCAACCGGGCCGCTGAAGGCCTGGCTGGTGTTGGTAGAAAGCATCCCAGCCGGAGAAGACGGCACGCCGATCACACGCAACCTGGTACGCAACGCACTGGTGCTGGATTGGGCCCCCACGGCCAATGGCTGGCAGGAGCTGCGCGCCATGTCCGTACCGGAAGGTGCCAAACCCGAGCGGCTACAGGTCATAGGCTGGGTAGAGGATGCGGGCGGGCACCCCCTGGCGGCAGTGCAGTCCCACTGCGAGGCAGAAGTGGAATAAGCCTTCCGCCCGCTGGCGCAATATGGTACTTTGCGCCTGCGCAGGAGGGTTTTGCACATGTTTTCGGTCTACGGGGTTTCGGGCAGGGTGTTCACGGGCACCGTAGAGCAGTTGCGCCATATCGACCAGGTGCATGCCGTGGCGCGCATGCACCGTATCGAAAACAATGAGCTGGAGATCCTGCCCGAGTTCCCCCAGGAAGTGGAAGCTCCTACGGCGCAAGAGCAAACGCACAAACCGCTGCCTAACCCGGCGCTGGCCGCCTATGCGCAAGCCGCCCAATCAGACACGCCCCGCCAGCCGCTGACCCATGTGGCCCAGCTGATGACCCAGCCAGCCACCACCATCCAGGCCGATACCCTGCTATTCGATGCCGCCGACCTGTTGGCCCGAAAAAGAATTGGCCAGGTGCCGGTACTGGACACGAATGGCCAGTTGGTAGGTATGTTGCTGCGTGCCGACCTGTACCGCACAGATCTAACACCCAACACATCCGGCCTGCCCAGTGCACCCGACTACTGGGCCACCCGCATGGCGCAGCCGGTCTCCACCGTCATGTGGACGCCAATAGCCAGCGTCTCGGCAGACACCGACATCCGCCGGGTGGCCAGGGTGCTGCTGGATACCGAACTGCCGGGCCTGCCGGTGGTGGATGACGTCGGCAAGGTCATGGGCTTTGTGTCACGCTCCGACATCTTGCGCGCCGTGGCCATGGACCCGCCGCTCGACGTCTGGGGTTAGAACATAGACCGTGGCATAGCCCAGACGTAAAAAAAACCGCCGCAGCGGGTTTTTTTACGTCCCCGGCACGCCGGGAACCACTATCAGGCGTGCGCAGCGCGCAGCTTTTGCGAGAACTCTTGCAGAGCAGCGATACCGCTGCTTTCGGCGCGGTGGCACCAGGCTTGCAGATCAGCCGTCAGCTGTTCGCGCGACTGCGAGGTGTTCAGCCACATCTGGCGAAGTTCTTCGCGCATCACCACCATCTTGTCCAGTACCGGATGGGCGGCACGGGCCTGGGCCAACTGGGGTTGGGCAGCCGCAGGCACTTTTTCAGCGTCGCGGTGCATCCAGCGCTTGGCAGCTTGCAATGCGGACAGATCACCCTTGCGGGCTTTCAGCGTTTCCAGCTCGGCCTTGCAGGCTTGGCGAAGTTCACGGGCATAACCTGCCATGACTTCGTAACGGTTGGCAATCAGCGCTTCCAAAGTCTTTTCGTCGGCCACAGGCTTGATGGCACCGAGTTGCAGCTTGGGCGGCGTCTTCTTGACCTTGGCCCAGCCGATCTTCTCCATCATGCTGATGTAGACCCAGCCCATGTCGAATTCGTAAGGCTTGACCGAGAACTTGGCCGAGGTTGGGTAGGTATGGTGGTTGTTATGCAACTCTTCACCGCCAATGATGATGCCCCAGGGCGAGATATTGGTGCTCGCGTCCGGTGCTTCAAAGTTGCGATAGCCCCAGTAGTGGCCAATGCCGTTGATGATGCCGGCAGCCGTCACCGGAATCCAGATCATCTGCACGGCCCAGACCGACAGCCCGGCAATACCGAACATGGCCAGGTTCAAGATCAGCATCAGGCCCACGCCTTGCCAGCTAAAACGGGTGTACAGATTGCGCTCGATCCAGTCGTTCGGGCAACCATGGCTGAACTTGGCAACGGTTTCCAGGTTCTTGGCTTCCTTGCGGTACAGCTCGGCACCGGTCCAGAACACGGTTTCAATACCGTGGGCGTGCGGGCTGTGCGGATCGTCCTTGGTTTCGCACTTGGCGTGGTGCTTGCGGTGCACGGCCACCCATTCCTTGGTGACTTGGCCAGTGCCCAGCCAGAGCCAGAAGCGGAAAAAATGCGACGGAATCGCGTGCAGATCCATCGCCCGATGCGCCTGGTGGCGGTGCAGGTAGATGGTCACGCTGGCGATGGTGATGTGGGTGGTGACCAGCGTGTACAACACGATCTCCCACCAAGACAGGTTCCACAAGCCGTTTGCAAGCCAGTCAACGGCTGCGTTCAACACAGCCCAATCGGGTAACAACATAGGTAAATAGCCTCGTTTTTAGAGTGGGCTCGCCGCGTATCCCGGGCGCGCCAACCCTCTATTCTAGGTTGGAGCACTCAATTTACCTAGAGAGCAACCCCAAGCAACACACGCATTGCCTTATTTTTTCTGCCAAACTGCAGCAAAAAAGCCATCCGTGCCATGGCGATGCGGCCACAAACGCAGGTACTCGCCGCCCGTTACCGGACCGCTGCACAAGCTGGCTGCGTTCTCCACCTTTAAATGGGTCAGCAAGTCGACTGTTTCAAGGGGGGTGAATTCGGGATTCGCCGCCGAGAAGGCTTGCGCAATAGCCTCGTTTTCCTGGGGCAGGATACTGCAGGTCGCATACACCAGGCGACCGGCCGGCTTCAGCAAACGGGCCGCACTTTGCAAGATCGCGGTTTGCTTGACCACCAGCTCTTCGACCGCCTTGGGCGATTGACGCCATTTCATATCAGGATTGCGGCGCAGCGTGCCCAGGCCGGAGCACGGTGCATCGACCAATACGCGGTCGATCTTGCCGGTCAGGCGCTTGATGCGGTCGTCGCGCTCATGGGCGATAGCGGCGGGATGCACATTCGACAAACCGCTGCGCGCCAGACGTGGCTTGAGCGCATCCAGGCGGTGGCCCGAGGTGTCAAACGCATACAGGCGTCCGGTGTTGCGCATGCTGGCGCCAATCGCCAAGGTCTTGCCACCGGCGCCAGCACAGAAGTCCACCACCATTTCGCCGCGCTTGGCATCCAGCAGCAAAGCCAGCAGCTGCGAACCTTCGTCCTGCACTTCGATCGCACCGCGCACAAAGGCGTCCACCTTGGTCAATGCAGGCTTGTCCGTCAAGCGCAAGCCCCAGGGCGAATACGGGGTGGCAACCGACTGGATCCCAGCCTTGGCCAGTTCTTTTTGCACATCATCACGTTTGGAGTTCAAGGCGTTGACGCGCAAATCCAGGCCGGCGCCATGGACCAGGCTTTCCACCAGCGGCCAGAACTCGTCCTTGAGCTGCTCTTTCAACGGCTGTACCAGCCATTCGGGCAGGTTGTGGCGGTGGCGGTCCAGCAGGTCTTCCTGCTTGACCTTGTCGCAGTTTTCCAGCCAGGTTTTCTCTTGATCGTTCAGGGCCGCGTACAAAAAGTCGCGTGGGCCATGGAAGCCCAAAATCGCCATACGACGCTGCTTGGAGCCGCTGCCCGAAGGGGCCAAATGGTCGAACAGTAGTTTTTTGCGCAGAACCGTGTACACGGTTTCCGCCAGCGTGGCGCGCTCACGCGGGCCCAGCGAGCGGTTGTCGCGGAAGAAACGCGAAACCACCGAATCGGCGGGGTGTTCAAATTGGAGCGCGAGGCGGACGAGTTCAGAACACTCGTCAAGGAAGTCTTTAGGATGCATAAGCCCGATTGTCCCACGTCCCCTTTTTTTCACGAACCCGCACCATGTCTGACGCCGATTTGCCTCCACTGCCCCCCACCCCGCCGGGCCGCTACCGCCATTACAAAGGCATGCTGTACGAAGTCATCGACACCGTGCGCCACAGTGAAACCCTGGAACCCATGACGCTGTACCGCGCGCTCTACGGCGAACACGGCCTATGGGTACGTCCGGCGGACATGTTCGCCGAAGAGGTGGTGATAGACGGCGTGCGCCAGCCGCGTTTCACCCGCCTGCAGGACGCTTAGAACGTATTCAAGGCCTTAAGACCTGCTGAACAGCCAGGCGCGGCAGCTGCAGCGTGGCGACCAACCCAGCGGTGTCGCCGTTGCGCAGCGTCAGACTACCCTGGTGGCGGCGCGCAATGTCCAGCGAAATCGACAAGCCTAGGCCTACGCCGGCGGTATTGCGCCCGGAAATCTGCTGGAAGCGGTAAAACGGAGCCAACACCTGGATCAGCTCAGACTCCGGCAGACCCGGCCCGGGGTCGTGTACCTCGATGGAGAGCTGCTCCGGGCTGTCCACCATCTGGATATGCGCAGCACCGCCGTAACGCACCGCGTTGTCCACCAGATTGTTCAGGCAGCGGCGCAAAGCCGATGCTTGCGCCCGCAACGGCGCAGCCGTACCGCCAAAATCCACGCGAAAGCCGCAGTCCTGCTGGTCATCCACCAGGCTTTCAACCAAGGCGGCCACGTCCAGATGCACCCAGGGTTCCTCTTGAGCGGCACCACACAGATAGTCCAACGTGGCGGTAATCATCTCGTCCATCTGGACGATGTCGTTGCGAAAAGCGTTCTTCTGGGTCGAGTCGCCCAGCCCCTCGGCCCGCAGGCGCAAACGCGTCAAGGGCGTACGCAAATCATGCGATACGGCGGCAACAAAGCGGTCGCTATCCACCAGTTGCTGGCGGATCTGCGACTGCATCTGGTTGAACAAGCGGCTGGCATCACGGCATTCCCGGGGCCCATCTTCCGGTAAAGGCGGATGGTCCAGATCCTGGCCCAGAGCCTTGGCGGCGCTGGCCAGTCGCCGCACCGGGGCCGATAACCAACGGGCCCCGATCCATGCCGCCACCACCAGCGCAGCCAAGCGTACGCTGATGTCCAGCCACAGCGCAGAAGCAGGCGGCGCCATATCCTCCGGAGGACCAGACTGTGGTGGCGCAGATGCGGGCTGGCCAAACTCGATGAGTGGTTTGGCACCCGGACGCAGCACAGGATTCGGCAACAGCGGTGCCGCGCGCGGGTCCCGCATGGGCGGGCGCATGTGGAACATCATGGCCAAAGCAAGCACATGCCCTGCCAAGACACCTACCGACACCAACACAGCCAAACGCCCAAACAGGGTGGACGGCAACAGTCGCGAAATCAGGCGCCTCAGGACGTCCACGAAGGTTGACCCTGCACAGACTGCACGGTAAACATATAACCCGCGCCACGCACGGTTTTGATCAGCGATGGTGCGTCGGGAGACTCGCTCAATTTCTGCCGCAGCCGCGACACCAGCAAATCAATGCTGCGCTCGTACGCATCCATGGCCCGGCCACGCGCCTGCTCCATCAGCTGCTCGCGGCTGAGCAGCCTGCGAGGCATGCCCAGGAAGGCCAGCAGCAGGCGAAACTCCGCGTTCGATAGCGGCACCACCAGACCAGACGGCGAAGTCAAGCGACGCTCATGGCGTTGCAGTGCCCAGCCATCGAAGTACACCACGTCTCCGCCCACTTCTTGCAGGATACGGTCGTGCACGGTGGCGGCCCGGCGCAACACGGTCTTGATGCGCGCCACCAGCTCTCGCGGCTCGAAGGGCTTGCTCATGTAGTCGTCGGCCCCCATTTCCAGACCAAGCACCCGGTCGTAGGAGTTGGTGCATGCCGTCAGCATGATGATGGGAATGCGCGAACGCTGGCGCAGCTCGCGCGTCAACGCCAAGCCGTCCACACCGGGCAGCATCATGTCCATCACCACCAGATCAATAGGCTGTGCAGCCAGTTGCTGGCGCATGCTGGGCCCGTCGTGGGCGGTATGCGCGCAAAACTCAAAACCCGTCAGGTATTCCTGTAGCAGATTGGTAATGCCGGCATCGTCGTCCACGACCAATATTTGGCGTGAGGGGTTCATATTTCGTCCATTTCGCCGAAAAGTGTAGGGAGAGTACCCCCCCTTAAAGACACAAACAGGCAGGTCTTTACCTTTCTTTTCCGCCTCTTAAACAAGCTTTTGTACCAACTTGGATACACGGTTGACAAACAAGCTTTACACGTGGCGTAAAAAATACAGTAGTCGCCCAAACCACTTGCTGGGGTGACATCCCACCCTCATCCGCCTAAAGGAAACAACGATGTCCAGCATCAGCAGTGTCAGTAACAGCAGCAACGCGTGGGCCTCAACCGGGGCGACACGCGGCGCCCCCAAAGACAAACTCTTCAGCCTGGTCGATTCAGACAAAAGCGGTGGCATAGACACCGACGAGCTGAAGACCCTGATGGAGCAGGTCACCAAGAAGACCGGTGTGGCCAACAGCAATACCGCCGCCGAACTGATGACCAAGCTGGACACCAATGGCGACGGCAGCCTGGACGGCACCGAACTGCACAACGGAATCACCAGCATCGTGCAGCTCCCGTCCACCATGGACTTCGCGCAAAGCCGTAGCGACAGCAGTACCGGCGCTACCGGCCAGGCCGGCGACGATCTGTTCTCCAAGGTGGACAGCAATGGCGACGGCAGCCTCAGCTCCAGCGAATTCACCGCACTGATGGACAAGATGTCGGCCAGCGGAGACGCAAACGCCACCGATAGCAGCAGCGACAAATTTGCCAGCCTGGATACAGATGGCGACGGCAAGCTGACCCAGAGCGAATTCGACGCCGGACGTCCTTCGGGCGCAGGCGGCCCCCATGGCGCGGGCGGCCCGCCGCCCGGCCCGCCGCCCACCTCCAGCAGCAGCGACAGTACCACCTACGACCCGCTGGACACCAACAAGGACGGCATCGTGTCCGCCGCCGAGGCCGCCGCGGGCCAGGCCAACGGCACGGCCGATACCGTGCAGGCCCTGCTCAAGGCAATTGACACCGACAAGGACGGCAAGCTCAGCAACACAGAAGCCGACACCTTCGTCCAACAGGTGGCCGCCGCCGTGGACACCTTGCAAAAGTCCTCCAGCAGCACAGACAGCATTGACCTGAACCAACTGGCCCAGCAAGTGCTCAAGCAATACACCCAGATCGCTGCGGGTTCCGCCAGCAGCAGCACGGGTAGCACCGTCAGCCTTACGGCATAAATACGGCTCCAGCGCAGGTAATACCTGCGCTGGTAGCTACATATTTCGCAGCAAATCCGCCACCACGCGCGGATACAGCAGGTGCTCCTGGGTGAGCACGCGGGCAGCCAGCAGTTGGGCCGTGTCACCTGGCAAGATGGGCACCACCGCCTGGCCAAGAATGGGCCCGTGGTCCAACTCGGCCGTCACCTGGTGTACGGTGGCACCGGCAAATCGGCAACCCGCATCCAGTGCACGCTGGTAGGTGTTCAGCCCGGTGAAGGCCGGCAGCAAAGACGGATGGATGTTCACCAGCCGGCCCGCATAGTGCGCCACAAAACCCGGCGTCAGGATGCGCATAAAGCCGGCCAGCACCACCAGTGCCGGCTGGTGGCGGTCTATCACCTGCATCAACTGGGCGTCAAACGCGGCGCGCGGGTCGGGTGCCTCGGCAAAGGCCTTGTGCTCCACCACCTCGGCAGCCAGGCCCTGGGCACGCGCAAAGTCAAGCCCCGCCGCCATGGCTTTGTTGCTTACCACCGCCACTACCTGGGCTCCCAGGCGCTTGGCCCAGTCGTCGCGTTGGGCCGTGCGCACGATGGCCGCCATATTGGAGCCACCGCCTGAGATCAAAATAACAATATTCTTCATACTGACCGGAATTATCCCTGTGACCACCACCCTCTCGCCCAACGAAGCCCGCGTACTTGCCACGCTGATGGAAAAAGCCCGCACCGTGCCCGACAGCTACCCCATGTCGCTCAGCACCCTGCTGGCCGGTTGCAACCAGAAAACCAGCCGTGACCCGATCATGACGCTCAGCGAGGCCGAGATCGCCGAGGCCCTGGGCACGTTGAAAGACCTGGCCCTGGTGCGCGAATCCAGCGGTAGTCGGGTGACGCGCTTCGAGCACAACTTCCAGCGCGGCATCGGCGTGCCCGAGCAATCTGCCGTCATCCTGGGTCTGCTGATGCTGCGCGGCCCGCAGACCGCTGGCGAGCTGCGGCTGAACACCGAGCGCTGGTACAAATTTGTCGATATTTCCTCGGTCGAGGGTTTTCTGGACGAAATGCTGGAGCGCAGCGAAGAAAAAGGCGGCCCGCTGGTGGTCAAACTCGCGCGCGCACCGGGTGAGCGCGAGCAGCGCTGGGCGCATCTACTGTGCGGGCCGGTGGACATCAACGCAACCGCAGCCCCCGCAGGCGGCGGCAACACCAGCCGGCTGGAAGCCCGGATTGAAACCCTGGAAGAAGAAGTGGCCCAGTTACGGGCCACGGTGCAGAAGCTGTGCGCTGAGCTGGGGATCGGCTAAATCAGCAGCCTTGACGACTTGGGCACGTGCGCCATCAGGAACTCCATCTGGTCGGCCAGGATGCGGCGGTTGCGCAGGATGAAGTCTTCCCACAGGCTGGGCACGTAGGGCGTGTACAGCAGCGGCATGTGGGCCTGCTCGGGCGTGCGGTTGCTCTTGCGGTGGTTACAGGCGCGGCAGGCGGTGACCACGTTCATCCAGGTGTCGGCGCCCTTCTGGCCCAGGGGCTTGATGTGTTCGCGGGTCAGCACTTCCTCGTGGAAGCGGTTGCCGCAGTAGGCGCAGACATTGCGGTCGCGAATGAACAGCTTGGCGTTAGTCAGGCTGGGGCGCAGGTCGAAGGGGTTGATATTCGGCACGCCACGGGTGCCGATGATGCTGTTGACGGTGATGATCGACTGCTCGCCCGTGATGGCGTTGTGCCCGCCATGGAACACCGCCACCTGCGCGCCCATCTCCCAACGCACCTCTTCGGCTGCGTAATGGACGACGGCTTGCTCCAGCGAAATCCATGACTGGGGCAACCCTTGGGCTGAGAGCTTCAAGACCTTCACAACACGCCTCCTGGATCGATAAAAGACCACTTACCGGAAATGCTAGGCAGGGCGCCAACCCGCTGGTGAACGCCTTGCATCTGTCTGCTGCGTCACAATATACATTGTTTCTATGAACATTGAGCTGACAGCGCTTATTACACGGGCGCAATACGCTATCAAAAAGATAACGATCCATGCTGGTTTTTCGTGGCTTCCACCATCCGGGCATAGCCCCCCACTGCGCGCTCACCATCGGTAATTTCGACGGCGTGCACCGCGGTCACCAGGCCATGTTGGCGCTGCTGATCAACGAAGCCAGGCACCGTGGCGTACCCAGCTGCGTCATGACCTTCGAGCCGCACCCGCGCGACTACTTCGCCAAGGCCACAGGCCAGCCCGACCTGGCACCGGCCCGCATCGCCACCCTGCGCGACAAACTCACCGAGCTGCACCGCTGCGGCGTGGACCAGGCGGTCGTGCTGCCGTTTGACGCGGCTTTTGCAGCCCAAACCCCGCAGGCCTTCATCGACGAGGTGCTGGTGCACGGCATGGGCGTGCGCTATGTACTGGTGGGCGACGACTTCTGCTTCGGCGCCAAGCGCGCCGGCGACTACGCCATGCTGGATGCCGCCGGCGTTGCCAAGGGCTTTGACGTGGCGCGCATGAACAGCTACGAGGTGCACGGCACCCGCGTGTCCAGCTCCGCCGTGCGCACCGCGCTGCAAGCCGGCCGCATGGCCGACGTCAGCCGCCTGCTGGGTCGCCCCTACAGCATCAGCGGCCACGTAGTGCACGGGCGCAAGCTGGGCAGGCAGCTAGGCGAGTCCGCCGCCGGTCGCAACGACGGCTTTCGCACCCTGAATCTACGCTTTTCGCACTGGAAACCCGCCGCCAGCGGCATCTTCGCGGTGTTGGTGCACGGTCTGGATGCCAAGCCTTTGGTCGGCGTGGCCAACCTGGGCATACGCCCTTCGCTGGACCCGAACGACATCAACGGCGGCCGGGTGCTGCTGGAAACCCATTGCCTGGACTGGCCCGCCGCGCTGGGCCCCGAGGGGGCCTACGGTAAAATCATCCGCGTGGAACTGCTGCACAAACTGCATGACGAACTGAAATACGACAGTCTGGACGCCCTTCAAATCGGCATCGCCAAGGACTGCGACGAGGCACGCGCGTATTTCAAGACCTTGCACGCAGAAACCAGCCGCCAGACAACGCGCGACCGAATTTAGACGATCGAGTTGCTGTCAGCAGACAGCCTGCCGATCTTGCAGCCCGCCTCTTTGTTTGCCGGCTGCCTCCCCAACGTGCCATTCGAAAATCCCATGACCCAATCCGAAGCCTCCACCGCTCCCGACTACCGCAGCACCCTGAACCTGCCCGACACCCCGTTCCCCATGCGCGGCGACCTGCCCAAGCGCGAACCCGGCTGGGTCCAGGAATGGGAAGACAAAGGCCTGTACAAACGCTTGCGCGATGCCCGCCTGGGTGCGCCCAAGTTCGTGCTGCACGACGGCCCGCCCTATGCCAACGGCAACATCCACATCGGCCACGCCGTCAACAAGATCCTGAAGGACATGATCGTCAAGGCACGCCAGCTCAAAGGCATGGACGCCACCTACGTGCCGGGCTGGGACTGCCACGGCCTGCCGATCGAGAACGCCATCGAAAAACTGCACGGCCGCAATCTGCCGCGTGACGAAGTGCAGGCCAAGAGCCGTGCCTTTGCCACCGAGCAGATCGCCGGCCAGATGGCTGACTTCAAGCGCTTGGGCGTGCTGGGCGAATGGGACAACCCGTACCGCACGATGGATTTCGGCAACGAGGCCAACGAAATCCGCGCACTGAAACGCATCATGGAACGCGGCTTTGTCTACCGCGGACTCAAACCCGTGTACTGGTGCTTCGACTGCGGCTCGTCGCTGGCCGAGTTCGAGATCGAATACGCCGACAAGAAGTCACAGACGCTGGACGTGGGTTTCAAGAGCGCGGAGCCGGACAAGCTGGCCGCAGCATTTGGACTACCAAGCTTGACCAAAGACGCCTTCGCCGTCATCTGGACCACGACCGCCTGGACCATCCCCGCCAACCAGGCACTCAACTTAAACCCTGAGCTAGAGTACGCGTTAGTCGATACCGAGCGCGGCTTGCTGGTGCTAGCGGCTGATCTGGTCGATAAATGCATGGTGCGCTTTGGTTTGACTGGAGCGGGCGACATTGTTCCAGGGCCAACTCCGCCCGAGGGTCAAATGCCGACTGTCTTGGCTACCACGTTGGGCAAGAACCTGTCAGGTCTGAAGTTCCAACACCCGTTCTACGATGTAGACCCGGGCTACCAGCGCCTGAGCCCCGTCTTCCTGGCCGACTATGCCACTGCCGACGACGGCACCGGTATCGTCCATTCCTCGCCCGCCTACGGCGTAGAGGATTTCAACTCCTGCGTGGCCAACGGCATCAAGACCGACGACATCCTGAACCCGGTGCAAGGCAACGGCCGCTATGTAGATGACTTGCCGCTGTTCGGCGGCCTAAACATCTGGAAAGCTGCACCGCTGGTCATCGAAAAGCTGCGCGAACACGACCGCCTGTTCGCCACCGAGACCATCAGCCACAGCTACCCGCACTGCTGGCGCCACAAGACGCCGGTGATCTACCGCGCCGCAGCCCAGTGGTTCATCCGCATGGACGAAGGCGTGGGCGTGTTCACCAAGGACAAGGCGCCGCAAACCCTGCGCAAGCTGGCGTTGAACGCCATTGAGGAAACCAGCTTCTACCCCGAGAACGGCAAGACCCGGCTGCGCGACATGATCGCCGGCCGGCCCGACTGGTGCATCAGCCGCCAGCGCAACTGGGGCGTGCCCCTGCCCTTCTTCATCCACACCGCCACCGGCGAGCTGCACCCGCGCACCATGGAGATCATGGACCAGGCAGCAGCCATGGTGCAGGCCGGCGGCGTGGAAGCCTGGAGCAAGGCCACGGCCGAATCCATCATCGGCGCCGATGCGGAGCACTACACCAAGGTGAACGACATCCTGGACGTGTGGTTCGACTCCGGCACCACGCACGAACACGTGCTGCGCGCCAGCCACGCAGCCCAGTCGCAGTGGCCGGCCGACCTATACCTCGAAGGCCACGACCAGCACCGCGGCTGGTTCCACAGCTCGCTGCTCACTTCGTGCGCGATGTACGACCACGCGCCCTACAAGGGCCTGCTGACGCATGGCTTCACCGTGGACGGCCGCGGCCGCAAGATGAGCAAGAGCGAAGGCAATGTGGTGGCGCCGCAAGAGGTCAGCGACAAAATGGGCGCGGAGATCATCCGCCTGTGGTGCGCGTCGACCGACTATTCGGGCGACCTGGCCATCGACGCGAAAATCCTGGCCCGCGTGGTCGATACCTACCGCCGCATCCGCAATACGCTGAAGTTCCTGATGGCCAACGTCAGCGACTTCGACCCGGCCACCGACGCCGTGCCGTTCGACCAGTTGCTGGAAATCGACCGCTACGCACTCAGCCGCGCGGCCCAGCTGCAGGCCGACATCCTGGCGCATTACGAGGTGTATGAGTTCCACCCCGCGGTCGCCAAGCTGCAGGTGTATTGCTCGGAAGACCTGGGCTCGTTCTACCTGGACGTGCTGAAAGACCGGCTCTACACCACCGCGCCCAAATCGCTGGCCCGCCGCAGCGCCCAAACCGCGCTGGCGCAGATCACCCACGCCATGCTGCGCTGGATGGCGCCGTTCCTCAGCTTCACGTCGGAGGAAGCCTGGAAGATCTTTGGCAGCAGCGACTCCATCTTCCTGGAAACCTATGCCGAGCTGGCCGCGCCGAATGCCGAGCTGCAAGCCAAGTGGAGCCGCATCCGCGAGATCCGCGACGCGGTGAACAAGGACATCGAAGTGCTGCGCGCCGACGGCAAGGTCGGCGCCTCGCTACAAGCCAATGTGCACCTGACCGTGGCCGCCGCCGACTACGCCCTGCTGTCCAGCCTGGGTGCGGACCTGAAGTTTGTATTCATTACCTCTGCTATCACTTTGGTAGCTGGTGACGCTTTCGCTATCAGCGTCACAGCCAGTTCTGACACCAAGTGCGAGCGCTGCTGGCACTACACACCGGATGTGGGCAGCGATGCCGCCCACCCCACGATCTGCGGCCGTTGCAGCAGCAATCTGTATGGCGCGGGCGAAGTCCGCAAGGTGGCGTAATGGCGGGTAAAGGCAAAACCACTTTCGGCAAATCCAGCGCCAGCGTGCTGCCCTGGCTGGGCCTGGCACTGATCGTCCTGATCCTGGACCAGTTCACCAAGGTGCTGATCACCGGCTACTACCAGCTCGGTGACAGCACGCCCGTGACCAGCTTCTTCAACATCGTGCGGGCCCACAACACCGGCGCGGCGTTCTCGTTTCTGCACGACGCGGGCGGCTGGCAGCGCTGGTTCTTCACCGGCATCGGCGTGGCAGCAGCACTGTTCATCGTCTGGATGCTACGCAAGCACGCGGGGCAAAAGCTGTTTTGCTTTGCCATGGCCTGCGTGCTGGGCGGCGCCATCGGCAACGTGATCGACCGCGTGCTGCACGGCTACGTGGTGGACTTTCTGGATTTCTATTGGCGCAACATGCATTTCGCCGCCTTCAATCTGGCGGATGCAGCCATCACCTTGGGCGCGATCTGCTTGATTCTGGACGAACTGCTGCGGGTCAAACGCAGTAAATAAGCTTTCGCACGAGCGCCCACACCCCGAAGCCCGCTGATGCGGGCTTTTTCATTCCACAGAATTCTTCCAAAGGCCCTTCGAGGCGACCGGGGCTGCTTCTAGGCTTACTGCGTTGTCGCCCGCGAGTCTGCGAGTCATTAGCGATCCGGTAGCGTCCGCCCGGCGGACCAGCCCTTCAAATGGTCAATGAACCACCGTCCTGCGGGTCCAGGGGGCGACGCTGCTGAATGGATAGCGGACATTGCCAATGGGTAACCTGTACGGGGCATGTCGTCCACCTCTAGAACGACCAGCGTACCAAGGTCTATGTCTTGCTCCACCAAGTGGAGCGGCATGCTGCCCCATCCGACGCAGTCCTTCAGAAATGCGTACTTGGTTGACAGGTCTGCCAACCTCCAGGTGGACGGTGACATCACTCCATAGTCTCGGCCAGCCATCAGTTCAGACCGGTCTGTAAGCACCAGCTGGACATGCTTGGCCAGCTCTTGCCGGGGAATCCGGCCGTCAAATCGCGCAAGAGGATGGCTTGCGGAGGCCACTACGACCAACGGTATCTCGCCAAGGCGCTCGCTAACCAACGATGGAAACGCAACAGGCAGCGCCCCCAGGATACCCAGACTGCAACGACCGTCCAAAACGGGTTGGTAGCCAGCCCCCAAACCCTCTACAAAAAGCCGCAGAGACGTGAAAGGAAACTGTTCTGCAAATGCCTTCACGGTTGCACTGATGACATAGGTCGGGAAGAAAACATCAACAACCACGGACAGCTCGGCCTCAAGCCCTGCGGCCATCAATTTAGCCCTGGCCTTCAGCGTATTCACCCCTGAAACGATGCTGCGGGCATCAGCCAACAACAGAACGCCTTCCGGGGTCAGTTTCGGAAATCGACCGGAGCGGTCGAACAGGAGCACACCGATCTGTTCCTCCAGCCCGCTGACCCAGCCGCTCACCGCAGATTGGACGCGGTTGAGCTTCCTCGCGGCCGCGGAAAAGCTGCCTTCGTCCACCGCAGCAATGAAGGTCCTGAGTTGGTCCAACGACACGCCATCCAGCATCAACAACCCCTTCCATCCCAAAAACAGATGGTTCACATCTCAATATACCGTCTTTTCAGAATGCAGTTGGCCCCGCATCATTCGTTTCCATGGAAGCCTCGCAAATCAGCTACTTCCCTAACCCTCGCCCCAACCGTATTTTTTATGGAGAATTTCCATGCGTACTACCCTCATCGCCACCGCTTTGGCCGCCACCACCCTGGTCAGCACGGCCCATGCAGACATTGCAACTTACAGCATCGACCCAACCCACACCTTCGTGACGTTCGAAGTCGCCCACTTTGGCACCTCGACCAACCGCGGTCGCTTCGACAAGAAGGAGGGCAGCATCGTGCTGGACAAGGCGGCCAAAACGGGCAAGGTCGAGTTGACCCTTGAAACTGCCTCCATCAACACCGGCACGGCGGCCTTCGACAAGCACCTGCAGAGTGACAACTTCTTCAACTCCGCCAGTTTTCCGGATGCGAAATTTGTCGCCAACGGCTTCAGCTTCTCTGGCGACAAGGTCAGCGAAGTCGCCGGGCAACTGACGATGCTCGGCAAGACCAACCCGGTCGTGCTCAAGGCCAGCAACTTCAACTGCTACACCAACCCCATGCTCAAGCGCGAGGTTTGCGGCGGTGACTTCGAAACCACCATCCAACGCAGCCAATGGGGTATGGGCTGGGGCATCAACATGGGCATTCCTGACAGTGTGAAGCTGGCAGTCCAGGTCGAAGCCGTCAAGCAGTAATCCATCCCCAATCCATCCACCTATCTATTTCAGAGAACACCATGAACATCCTCCACCTTGATTCCAGCGTCCTCGGCACCGCTTCCGTGAGCCGCCAACTCTCCGCCGGCATCGTCGCGCGCTACCAAGCCTTGCAGCCGGACATCACCGTTGTCTCCCGAGACCTTGCAGCCGACCCTGCCTTGCACCTGTCCGGCGCGCACATGGCCGCCTTCCAGGGCGCCGTCATCGAAGACGCCACCATCACGGCAGACCTGCTCAAAGGCAACGCCTATATGGACGAACTGTTCAAGGCGGACGTCATCGTCATCGGTGCACCCATGTACAACCTGTCCATCCCGACATCGCTCAAGGCCTGGATTGACCGAATTGCAGTGGCCGGCAAGACCTTCCAGTACACGGCGACTGGTCCTGAAGGATTACTGAAGAACAAGAAGGCCTTCATCGCTTCCGCACGCGGTGGTGTCTATTCGGCTGGCAGCCCGGCCGCAGCCTTGGAGCACCAAGAGAGCTACCTCATTGGCCTGCTGGCCTTCCTGGGCGTGACTGACGTGACGGTCGTTCGTGCAGAAGGCATTGCGTTTGGCCCTGAGGCCAAAGAAGCCGCGGTCACCCGCGCGCTGAAAGACATCGCGGACATCACGGCCTAAAGGCAAACCAAGAAAGTTGAAGGACATCCATATGCGCTATTCCATCATTGGTTCGGGCAACGTCGGCACCGCCCTGGCCCGCCAATTCGCCCGCAATGCCATCCCCGTTGGCATCGCCAACACCCGTGGACCCGAATCTCTCGCTGCGCTGGCAAACGAGCTGGACGGCAAAGTAACTGCCATGTCTCTGCAAAACGCACTTCAGGCTGACACCATCATCTTGGCAGTACCTTTCATGGCCCACACGGCCGTTGCTGCAGCCGCCTCAAACTGGGCCGGCAAAACGGTTGTGGACGCCATGAACACCTATGGCGTGCCGCCAGATGTGCTTGCCGACAAAGCCTCCAGCGATGTGGTGGCAGCCGCATTTCCGGGCGCCAACGTGGTCAAGACCCTCAACCAGCTGCCGGCAAAGCTGCTGGCAGCAGACCCGGCCGATAAAGGCGGGCGCCGCACGATGTTCGTCGCGGGCAACGATGGGACTGCCACCGCTGCCGTCGTGCAACTGGTGGCAGACCTGGGATTTGCGCCCATCATGCTCGGCAAGCTCAATGAAGGCGGCCGGCTCCTGGAAAAGGGGGGGCCCTTGGTTCTGCAGAACCTAGTCAAGTTCGGCTAAGTCGCCAACAGCAGCCTGGGATCGGTCTGGGCCTAGGAACTGGTAGGTCACCGAACTATCGCGTTCAACTTACCTTTGCCTGGCCAGGCCCGCCATGGCGTGGGTTGATATCCCAGCCATGCGGCGCACCACCTGCTGGTGCGCCTGTCATCACGGTGTCACGCATAGCTTGTCCAATGAAAACGTTTTCAATCAGGGCAACAACGTGAGCATCCGAAAAGTAGCAGAGCAAGCCGGCGTATCCATGGCCACCGTATCGCGGGTTTTCAACCGCCCCGACACGGTGAATGCCGTGACGCGCGCCCATGTGCTGCAAATGGCGCAAACCCTGGCCTATTTACCCAATGCCAGCGCCCGCAGCCTGCGCACCCAGCGCAGCCGGGTGATTGGCGTGGTCCTGCCCACGCTGCTGAACCCGGTGTTCGCCGAGTGCCTGGACGGCATCGCCCAAGCCGCCAGTAGCGCCGGCTACGCCATCCTGCCCATCACCACCGACTACCGGCTGGAAAGCGAAGAACTAGCCGTACAGCAGCTGCTGGCCGGCAATGTGGACGGCATGTTGCTGGTGGTGTCCAACCCCGCCACATCCACCGCGCTGGCCCGGCTGCGCGCGGCTAATCTGCCCTATGTGCTCGCCTACAACCAGCACCCTGATCACCCCTGCGTATCAGTGGACAGCGAACGGGCCGTGCGCGAGCTGGTAGCGCGGCTGGCCGCCCTCGGCCACCGCCGCATCACGCTGATCAGCGGCCAGTTGGCGGCGTCCGACCGGGCCCAGCAACGCCAGCGCGGCTTTAGCGCCGGCATGCAAGCGCTGGGTCTGGACGGGACGCAGTGGCTGGAGGTGCCGTTTGTCGAAACCGCGGTGCAAGACATCCGCGCGCTGCTGCAGCGCAGCCCCCGACCCAGCGCGCTGGTGTGCTCGAACGACCTGCTGGCCATCCGCAGCATCCGCGCCGCGCACCTGGCCGGCCTGCGCGTGCCACAGGACATCAGCGTCACCGGCTTCGATGGTATTGCGCTGGGCGAAGACCTGACGCCGATGCTCAGCACCATCACCCAACCCAATGCCGACATCGGCCGCCACGGCGTGCAGCTGCTGGTGGCCGCCATGGCGGCCGGCGCAGCGGTGTCGCCCGCCGCCAGCGTGCTGCTGGCCCATGGTTTTCGCACCGGCGAATCCTGCGCACCGCTTTCCTGAATCTCTCCCTTCCCAGCAACTTTCTCAACGGAGTTTTTATGCGTAAACCCTTCCAAACCCTGGCGCGCGCCGCGCTACTGGCACTCGGCCTGGCCGGTGCCAGCGCCTTCGCCCAGAATGCCATCTGCTACAACTGCCCGCCCGAATGGGCCGACTGGGCCAGCCAGATCAAGGCCATCAAGGCCAAGACCGGCGTGACCGTGCCGCCCGACAACAAGAACTCCGGCCAGTCGCTGGCGCAGATGGTGGCCGAGAAAGCCAGCCCGGTGGCCGACGTGACCTACCTGGGCGTCACCTTCGCCATCCAGGCACAAAAAGAAGGCGTGGTCGCCGCCTACAAACCCGCCGGCTGGGCCGATATCCCCGACGGTCTAAAAGACCCGCAAGGCCACTGGTTCAGCATCCATTCCGGCACCATGGGCTTCATGGTGAATGTGGATGCACTCAAGGGCAAGCCGGTCCCGCAGTCCTGGGCCGACCTGCTCAAACCCGACTACAAAGGCCTCATCGGCTACCTGGACCCCGCCTCGGCCTTCGTCGGCTATGTCGGTGCCGTAGCAGTGAACCAGGCGCGCGGCGGCACGCTGGACAACTTCGGCCCCGGCATCGACTACTTCAAAGCGCTGCAAAAGAACGAGCCCATCGTGCCCAAGCAGACTGCCTATGCCCGCGTGCTGTCGGGTGAAATCGCCATCCTGCTGGACTACGACTTCAACGCCTACCGCGCCAAGTACAAGGACAAGGCGAACGTGCAGTTCGTCATCCCCACCGAAGGCACGCTCGTTGTGCCCTATGTGATGAGCCAGGTAGCCAACGCACCGCACGCCGACAACGCCCACAAGGTACTGGACTTTGTGCTGTCCGATGAAGGCCAGGCCATCTGGGCCAACGCCTATCTGCGCCCGGTGCGCGCCACGGCCATGCCGAAAGAAATCCAAGCCCGCTTCCTGCCCGCCAGCGAGTACGCCCGCGCCAAGACCGTGGACTACGCCAAGATGGCGGCGGTGCAAAAGGCCTTCTCGGACCGCTACCTCAAAGACGTTCAATAAGCTGGCATAGAGGCGCTTCGCATGACTTCCCCCTCCCGCCTGCTGGGCGCCTGCGCGACACCGGCCGTGGCCTTTTTTGCTGCCTTCTGGCTGCTACCGGTGGTGCGCCTGTTCGCGCTGCCGGCCGACAAAGGCTGGGCCACCTATTTCGCGGTGCTGACTGACAGCCGCTATCTGCGCAGCCTGCTGAATACGCTGGGCCTGTCGCTGGCCGTCACCCTGGCCACGCTGCTGCTCGGCGGCCTGGTCGGCATCACGCTGGCGCGGCAGCGCTTTAGGGCCAAGCCGCTGCTGCTGTCGCTGCTGACATTGCCGCTGTCGTTTCCCGGCGTGATCATCGGCTTCTTCATCATCCTGCTCGGTGGTCGGCAGGGCCTGGTGGCCGATCTGACCGAATGGCTGGGCCTGGGCCGCACGACGTTTGCCTACGGGTTGACGGGTTTATTCCTGGGCTATCTGTACTTCTCGCTGCCGCGCGCCATCGCCACCTACACCGCTGCCGCCAGCGCCATGGATGCGCAGCTGGAAGAGGCCGCGCGTTCGCTGGGCGCGTCCCGCTGGCGCGTTGCCAGAGATGTATGGATTCCCGAGCTGGCGCAGACCACGCTTGCGTGTGGTGCTATCGTTTTTGCTACGTCCATGGGCGCCTTTGGCACGGCCTTCACCTTGGCCAGTAAGTTTGAAGTGCTGCCCATCACGCTCTATAACGAGTTCACCAACTACGCCAACTTCGCGTTGGCCGCCAGCCTGTCGATCACGCTGGGCACCATCACCTGGTTGAGCCTGTTCCTGGCGCGCCATGCGGCCGGCCCGGCGGCTGCGGGGGCATAAAACCATGACTCAATCCCGCCAACTCCCCTTCTTGCTGCCGGCGCTGACCGCGCTGGTCAGTGTCTTCATGATCGCGCCCATCGCCTTGTCGGTGCTGGCCGGCCTGGTCAACAACTACAGCACCGGCCTGGCCAGCGGCCTGACCCTGCGCTGGATCAGCGAGGTGCTGGACGTGTACGGCGGCACGGTGGCCGCGTCGCTGCTGCTGGCCTTGCTCAGCGTGGTCGGCAGCCTGCTGCTGGGCGTGCCTTGCGCCTATGCGCTGGCGCGCAGCAGATCCCGCTGGGCACGGCTGTTCGAAGAACTGCTGACCCTGCCGGTGGCCGTGCCCGGCCTGGCCACCGCGCTGGCGCTGATCCTGGCCTATGGGCAGCTCAGCGGCTTCCGCCAGAGCTTTGCCTTCATCCTGGTCGGGCACCTGGTGTTCACCCTGCCGTTCATGGTGCGCACCGTGGGCGCGGCATTTCGCCGGCATGAACTGCTGGCGCTGGAGGAAGCCGCGCGCTCGCTGGGCGCCAGCTTTGCCCAGCGCTTCATGGGTGTGCTGGTGCCCGCCGTGCTGCCCGCCATCGTCGCCGGCAGCCTGATGGTCTTCACCCTGTCGGTGGGTGAATTCAACCTGACCTGGATGCTGCACACGCCGCTGACACGCACCCTGCCGGTCGGCCTGGCGGACAGCTATGCATCGATGCGCATCGAGATCGGCTCGGCCTACACCCTGGTCTTTTTGCTGGTCATCCTGCCGGTGCTGTGGGGCTTGCAATGGCTGGGACACTTTATTGAGAAACACCATGAACTTTGAACGCACGCGCGTCGATGTGATCGACTGCGCCAAGACTTATGCCGACGGCACACGCGGTCTGCAACCCACTACGCTAGCCATAGAACCCGGTGAGGTACTGGCCTTGCTGGGCCCATCCGGCTGCGGAAAAACCACCTTGCTGCGCCTGATCGCCGGACTGGAAACGCCGGATGCCGGCAGCCGCATTCTGTTCGGCGGAGAGGACGTGACGGCGCTGGCGATCGAGCGGCGCGGCATCGGCATGGTGTTCCAGCACTACGCGCTGTTTCCGCAAATGTCGGTGGCGGCCAACATCGGCTACGGCCTGCGCATCCGCGGCGTACCGGCCGATGAACAGCGCAAAACCGTCGGTGAACTCATTGACCTGGTGCGCCTGAACGGCCTGGAAAACAAGCGCCCGGCCGAGCTCTCCGGCGGCCAGCGCCAGCGCGTGGCCCTGGCCCGCGCCGTAGCAGTGCGCCCGCGTGTGCTGCTGCTGGACGAGCCGCTGACCGCGTTGGATGCCAAGCTGAAAGAATCGCTGCGCGATGAGCTGGCCGAGCTGCTGCGCCGCCTGCACATCACCGCCATCCACGTGACCCACGACCAGCAAGAAGCACTGGCCATTGCCGACCGCCTGGCGGTGATGCAGGCCGGCCGCATCGTGCAGGTGGGCGACGGCGAAACCCTGTACCGCCGCCCTGGGCATCCGTTTGTGGCAGCGTTCCTGGGCCGGGTAAATACGCTGAAGCGTGACAACCCGGCCCTGCTGCGTAACCTGCTACCGCTGGGCGGCATGCTGCTCGAATGCCCACCGGCCCGCGCCGGCCAGACGGCACTGCTGGTGCGCCCGGAAGACATCCAGATCGGCCCGGTCCATTCCGGCGCCGGACAGGCCGTGGTGCAGCACCGCAGCTTCTTGGGCGACCGCTTGCAGCTCACGCTGGCGCTGGCCGACCAGGCTCCGCTACACGCCGAAGTGCCGCGCGACCATCCGGCCAAGGTGGGTGACACCGTGGGCATACACATCGCCCCCGAACGCCTGATGTCCTGCGAGGAAGCCACATGACGACTCTGCTGCTACAACTCTCCGACCTGCACATCCGCGAACCCGACCGCCTGGCCTATGGCCGGCTCGACACCGCGCCGTACCTGCAGCAAGCGGTGGACAGCATCCTGCGCCTGCCGCAGCAGCCCGATGCGGTCGTCATCACCGGCGACCTGACCGACTTCGGCCGCGCCGCCGAGTACGCGCACCTGCGCAGCCTGCTGGCACCGCTGAGCATGCCGGTGTATCTGATGCCCGGTAACCACGATGACCGCGAACAGCTGCGCGCCAGCTTTGCCGACCACGCTTACTTGGGCCACAGCGGCTTTGTGCAGTTCAGCGTGGCGGTGGGCGGTTTGCAGCTGGTCGCGCTCGATACCGTGGTACCCGGCGCCAGCCATGGCAGCCTGTGCACCGAGCGCCTGCAGTGGTTGGCCGACACGCTGGACCAGCAGCGCGACCGCCCTGTCGTCATCGCCATGCACCACCCGCCGTTTGCCACGCTGATCGGCCATATGGACGACATCGGCCTGCTGCAAGGCGCGGCCGCGCTGGAAGCGCTGGTGGCGCAACACCCGAATGTGGAACGCATCATCTGCGGCCATCTGCACCGCAGCATCCAGGTGCGCTTTGGCGGCAGCATCGCCATGACCGTGCCGTCGCCAGCCCACCAGGTGTGCCTGGATCTGGCGCCCGACGCGGCCTCGGCCTGGACGCTGGAGCCGCCCGGCTTCGCCCTGCATGCACTGGGCAACGGCGGCACACTGGTCAGCCACCTGGCGGCCAGCGGCAGCTTTGCGGGGCCGTACCCGTTCCACGATGGGGGCCAATTGATAGACTGAAGCCGCCCCGTTTGCTACGAAATTAGCAGCTGCTTGCGCAGGTAATATCTGCGCTGCAGCCATTATTTCCTTATAAACCCCAGGAGCACGCCCATGGCCCATGCATATGCCGCCGAACCAACCCGCGCCGAGGTGGATGCCACGCCCGGCGCGCTGGTGCTGGAGTTTGGCGACGACTACTGCGGCATCTGCAGCTCCGCCCGCCCGGCCATAGAGCAGGCGCTGGCGGCACGACCTGGCGTGCGGCACCTAAAGGTCGCCGATGGGCGTGGCCGGCCGTTGGGGCGATCCTTTGGCGTCAAGCTCTGGCCCACGCTGGTTTTTCTGCAGGACGGCCAGGAGGTGCAGCGGCTGGTGCGCCCCATGGCGGCCGAGCCGATTGCCCAAGCGCTGCAAACCTTGAAAAGCCAGTAGAAAATAAAATGCTATTGAATAAATAGCACCAACCACAGGTTTTATAAGCGCCAGAGGCCTAAATGGCTTGCAACACCGGCCATCTGACGGCGCTGGTTTACACAAACTTTCGCCCGGAAAGTCGGCAGTAAGAGAGGTGTGCGCACAATGGCCGGCATGCACAGTTCCGTCCATTCCCTCCGCCGCGCTCCGGCCTGACACCATGGGTCGCATCGCACTCGTAGAAGACCACGAACGCCTGGCCCAGCTGGTCGGCAAGGCGCTGGCCCAGGTGGGCATTCCGGTGGACACCTTCGGCCGCATCGATGCCGCCTGGGCAGCGCTGCGCGAGGGCGATTACGAAGCGGTAGTTATAGACCGTGGCCTGCCCGATGGCGATGGCATCGACCTGGTGCGCCGCCTGCGCCAGGCCCGCCTGTCCATCCCCTGCCTGATGCTGACCGCCCGCGACGCCTTGCACGACCGGGTGGATGGCCTGGAGTCGGGGGCCGACGACTATTTGACCAAGCCCTTTGCCATAGAAGAACTGGTGGCCCGGGTGCGTGCCTTGACACGCCGCCCAGCGCAACGGCTGAACACCGTAGACAGCTTCGCCGACATCGAGCTGCGGCCCGACGGCGGCATGCTGGTCTGTAGCCACGAGGTCATTACCCTGGCACCCGCCGAAATGCAGATCATGCTGGTGCTGCTGCGCGCTGGCGGCCAGACGGTGCGGCGCAATGCACTGGAACTGGCGGCCTGGGGCCTGACCGATGCCGTCACCCCGAATGCGCTGGACGTGGCCCTGCACCGGCTGCGCCGCAAGCTGCTGGCGATTGGCTCGGTGGTGCGCATCAGCAATATCCGTGGTCACGGTTATGCGCTGGTCGAAGCATGACCCAGCATAAGTGGTTCCGCAGCCTGCGCGGCCGCCTGCTGGCCGCCTATGCCGTGGGCGTGCTGATCGTCGTCACGGTGCTCGGCAGTCTGTTCATGGCCGTGTTTGTCTGGCAGGACAGCTGGACTGCGCGGCACCGTATGCTGCAAGACATTGCCACCAAGACTGCCAATAATCTGGAGCGCAATGCCGATGGCACCCCCAGCCGCATCGTGCAGCCGCAGGAGCTGCTCTGGTTCTACGACGCCTTTCCCGGCGACATCGAGTTCCGGGTGGTTGATGCACAGGGCCGCTCGGTGCTGCGCGTGCATCCCCGCGAGCAGTTGCTGCCCATGGACTACCAGCCTGTTCCCAAGGTAGGCGCCACCGATCTGCGCATCAAGGATGCAGCCGTGCAACTGGCCACGGTGCAGGTGGAGGACACGCCGGCCGGCCAGGCCTTCTACCTGCAGGCCGCCGCCAGCGAACGCATTCTGGCCGTGGCCCAGCTGGCGGCCCGCAGGCCGGTGGGCGGCAGCCTGGTATTGACGCTGCTGATCACCGTTCCAGTGCTAATCGGCCTGATGCTGCTGGCGCTGAAAAGCCTGCTGCGCCCGTTGCGCGACACCTCCGAGGCAGCGGCGCACATCGATGCGCGCAATCTTTCAGCGCGCTTGCCCATAGACCATGTGCCGACCGAACTGGTGCCGCTCATCCTCGCCTTCAACCAGGCGCTGGAGCGGCTGGAACAGGGCTTTCGTGTGCAGCAGCAATTTCTGGGTGCAGCGGCGCACGAACTGAAGACACCGCTGACCCTGATGCGTGGCCAGATCGAGCTGGACGGCATGGCCGACCGCGACACCCTGCTGATGGACATCGACGTAATGGCCCGCCAGGTGCACCAACTGCTGCACCTGGCCGAAGCCAGCGAGGCCCACAACTACAAGTTCGCCCCCATGGCCCCCGCGAGCGTGGCCGAGGAAGTGCTGGTATTTCTGTCGCGCCTGGCCGACCGCCATAGCGTACAGCTGGACTTGCAGCTGCCAACACAAACCCTGCTATGGCAGGGCGACAAATCAGCCCTGTTTACCCTGCTGAAAAACCTGCTGGAAAACGCGGTGCAACACTCCCCCATTGGCGGCGTAGTGATGCTCACCATCGACACCTCGGGCCTGAGTGTGCGTGACGAAGGCCCGGGCATTGCCAAAGAGCACCAAGCCCACTTGTTTGAGCGTTTCTGGCGCGGCCCACGCCAGCAGAATGCCGCCCCGCAAGGCGCCGGGCTGGGCTTGTCCATCTGCCAGGAAATTGCCCTGGCCCATGGCTGGCGGCTGCACGTTGTTGATACCCCTTCAGGCGCCCTGTTCCGCCTGGATATACCCGACTCCCTTAACTCTCTTCACCACTGAAAGCACATTCAACATGCTCACATCTTTCTCCGCCCGCCGCCTGCGCTGGAGCGCCATAGCCTTGGCCGGCGCCAGCAGCGTTCTGGGCGCCAACGCCTGGGCCCAGGAGTCCAACGATAGCTGGAACTTCACCGCCGGCCTGGGTGTTGTGAGCCAGCCCAAATACCCCGGCAGCAGCGAAACCAAGACCTCGGCCCTGCCCATGTTCAGTGCCAACCGAGGCCGCTATTTCATCGGTGGCCTGCCCGGCGCGGGTGTGCCGGCGGGCGTGGGTGCCTTCCTGGTGCAAAGCGAGCATTTGCGTGTGGGCGTGGGCCTGGGCGGCAACCTGGAAAAACCGCGCAAGGAGTCGGACTCGGCCCGGCTGCATGGCATGGGCGACATCAGCGCCACGGCACTGGGCTCGGTCTTCGCCAGCTACAGCGACAGCTGGTGGAAGGTGGGCGGCAATATGGTCACCGACCTGGCTGGCAAAGACCAAGGCACCCGCGCCACGCTGGACCTGGAGGCCCGCTACAGCCCCATGGAGCGGCTGATGCTGACCGCAGGCCCCAGCATCACCTGGGCAGACAGCAAATACACGCAGACCTTTTTTGGTGTCACTGCAGCGCAAAGCGCAAGCTCCGGCCTGGCAACCTATACCGCCAAATCAGGTATCAACTCGGTCAGCTTCAACATCGGCGCCAACTACCAGCTCACCCAGCAATGGGGCCTGGGCGCCCGGCTAAGCGCCAGCAGCCTGCGCGGTGATGCAGCCGACAGTCCGATCACCGAGAAGAAGACGCAAACCACGGTGGGCGTGTTTGCCAGCTACCGGTTTTAAGACGTCTAAAGCCCCCGTCGCCCCGCATGAAAAACCTCCCGAGCCCCACCTATGGCCGCATTGAAAGCGTCTTGCTACGACTCACCGCCCTGCCCACCGTGGTGCAGGAGGTTCAACCGCTGAGCGACCGGTTTCGGCTCATCACCTTGCAGGGTGATGGGCTACGCAGGGTGCACTGGAGCCCGGGAGAAAAGGTGGAACTGAAACTGGGCAGCTTTGTGTCGCGTACCTACACGCCGTTGAACTGGAACTATGCCAGCGGCAACATACAGCTGCTGGTGTATCTGCATGGCGATGCACCGCATCGCTCACCCGGCGCGGGCTGGGCCCAGTCCGCGAACGTGGGCGACAGCTGCATGCTGTTTGGCCCGCGCAACGCACTAAGCCTGCATGCACGCAAACACAACACGGTGTTCTTTGGCGACGAAACTTCGTTCGCCACCGCCGGCGCGTTCGTGGCGGCGAACGAACAACACCCTGTGTCCTATGTATTCGAAGTAGACAACGCACAGGACGCACGCCGCGTGCTGGATGTGCTGCAGCTGCGCAGTGCCGTGCTGGTACAACGCAATGCCGACAACAGCCACCTGGCCGAGGTGGAAGCAGAGATGGTGCGCCTGGCCCAGGCCACGCAAGCGCAGGACTTTATTTTCAGCGGCAATGCCAATTCGATACAGCGCTTGCGCCATGCGCTCAAGCAGCGCCGCATGCTTTCCACCCATATGACCAAGGCCTACTGGGCTGTCGGCAAACTGGGTCTGGATTGAATACCCGTGGGTGTCCCCACCCAACCGATACCACCATGCACTCTCCGTCTCCCCGTTCCGTCTTCAGACGGCCCGTCCTGCTGCTGTGCAGCGCCCTGCTCTGCGGCTGCGCCGCCGTAGGCCCGCAGTACCAGGCACCGGTGCCACAACAGCTCACCGTACCCAGCGCCTGGCAAGCAGCCTTGCCGCATGCGGGCGACACCGGACAATTGCTGACCTGGTGGGAACAGTTCCACGACGCCACGCTGAACCAGTTGCTGCAGTCCGCCGAGGCCAGCAACCCCTCGCTGCGCAAGGCGGCGGCCAACATCGCCTCGGCCCGCGCCAACGTCAGCACAGCCAATGCCGCGGGCCAGCCCACGCTGACCGGCAGCGCCGCCGCAAGCCGAGGCCGAACCACAGGCACCAGCACTACCACCACGACAACCGGTGCGTTGGACGCCAGCTGGGAGCTGGACCTGTTCGGCAGCGTGCGCCGCTCGGTGGAGTCGGCCGACGCGCTGGTATCGGCGCGCCAGGCCGACTGGCATGACGCCAGGGTGTCGCTGGCCGCCGAAGTGGCCACCGACTACCTGACCTACCGCGCCTGCCAGCTGACCCTGGCCAGCACCCAGGCCGACGCGCTGTCGCGCCAGGCCACCGCCGACATCACCCGCCGCTCGCTGCAGGCCGGCATGAGTGCGCGGTCTGACGCCGCGCTGGCCGATGCCAGTGCCGCCAGCGCCGCCGCCACCGCCACGGCCCAGCAAGCCAGCTGCGACCTGACGGTCAAGGCCCTGGTCACCCTGACCGGGCTGGACGAGCCCACCCTGCGCCAGCAACTGGCAGCGCAGGCCCCCAGCCTGCCTACACCGCAGATGTTTGCCTTGAGCACCTTGCCGGTGGCACTGCTCAGCCAGCGGCCCGACCTGGTGTCATACGAACGCAGCCTGGCTTCTGCCAGTGCCGAAATCGGCGTGGCCGAGGCCGACCGCTACCCGCGCCTGTCACTGGTGGGTTCGCTATCAGGCAGCAAGACGGCGGGCAACGCCAACAGCACGAGCTGGTCCTTTGGGCCCAGCCTGTCGCTGCCGCTGCTCAACGGCGGCGCCAAGCTGGCGGCCGTGGCCTCGGCCCAGGCCGCCTACGACCTGGCCCTGGCCAACTACCAGCAGGCCGTGCGCAGTGCAGTGCAAGAAGTGGAAGAAGACCTGGTGCAGCTCGACAGTGCCACCCGCCGCGAGGCCGACCTGCGCCGCAGCGCGCTGGGTTACCGGGCCTATGCCAACACGGTGGAGTCACTGTGGCGCGCCGGTGGCGAAAGCCTGCTCAACCTCGAAATAGCCCGGCGCGATGCTATCGCCGCCGAGCAAAGCCTGATCACCGTGCAGCGCGACCAGCTGCTGTACGGCGTGGCCCTGTACAAAGCCGTTGGCGGCGGCTGGTCGGTGCAAGCACCGGTAATGTCCTCTGGAGAAGCGAAGTGAAATTGCATAGAAAAACATGGATTGCAGCTGCCGTCATCGTGCTATTGGTCGCTGGTGGCTTGTGGATGGCGCAAAGCCCGGCCCAAACCCCCAGCACCGCCCCGGCCAGCGCGAATGCCGGCCTGTCCGTCACGGCGGTACAGCCGCAGCAGCTCAACTGGCGGCGTACCCAGCAGTTTGCAGGTGGCCTGTTTGCCTGGCAAACCGCCAGCATCGCCAGCGAAGAAGCCGGCCTGCGCATTGCCGAGGTGCTGGTGGACGTGGGCAGCGTGGTCAAACGCGGCCAGCTGCTGGCCCGCCTGGCCGATGACAGCGTACGCGCCGACCTGCGCGCCCAGGAGGCCGCCGTGGTCCAGGCCCGCGCCAAGCTGGCCCAGGCCAAGGCCGAGGCTGACCGCAGCCGCGCGGTGCGCGACAGTGGTGCCCTTTCAGAACAACAGGTCACCTCCTACGTGATCGCCGAGCAAACCGCCCAGGGCAGCCTGGACGCGGCCCTGGCCACGCTGGACACGCAACGTATCAAACTCGGCCATACACGCATCCTGGCGGTGGACGACGGGGTGGTCTCCAACCGCAGCGCCACTCTGGGCAATGTGGTGGCATCCGGCACCGAGCTGTTCCAGCTGGTGCGCCAACGCCGCGTGGAATGGCGGGCCGAAGTCACGGGCAAGCAGCTCAGCACGCTCAAGCCCGGCCAAACGGCCAAGGTCACGCTGCCCGACGGCAGCCAGGTACAGGGCCGCTTGCGCATCGTCGGCCCCACGCTGGACAGCAGCACGCGCAACGGCCTGGCCTATGTGGACCTACCGGTAGGAAGTGCAGCCAGCGCCGGCATGTATGTGCGCGGCGAGATCGACACCGGCGAAGCCCCGGCCCTGGTGGTGCCGGCCAGCGCCGTGGTGCTGCGCGACGGCAACAGCTATGTGTTCGAAAAAGACGGTACCGCCAAAGTAGCGCAGCGCCAGGTACAGACCGGTCGCCGGCTGGGCGATATGGTGGAGATCACCAGCGGCATAGGCGCACAGGCCACGCTGGTGCTGAGTGGCGGCGCCTTTCTGAAGGACGGTGACCCAGTGCAGTGGACTAGCCCTGCTGGCACCGCCAGCGCCGCCAAGGGGACTCCATGAATCTGTCGAGCTGGTCGATACGCAATCCCGTCCCAGCGATCCTGCTGTTCATCATCCTCACCGGGGCCGGCCTGCTGGGCTTTCACCGGCTGGCCATACAGAACTTCCCCGACCTCGACGTACCCACCATCCAGGTGTCGGCCACGCTGGAGGGCGCGGCCCCCGCGCAGCTGGAAACCGAAGTGGCCCGCAAGATCGAAGACAAACTGGCCTCGGTAGGCGGGGTGGACCACATCACCACCACCATCACCGACGGCGCGGCCAGCATCGTGGTCAGCTTCGACATGGACAAGGACAGCGAGGTTGCACTGAACGAGGTGCGCAACGCCGTAGACAGCGCACGTGCCGACTTGCCCACCGAGGTCGCCGCACCCGTGGTGTCCAAGGTCACCCGCGCCAGCAGCGCACTGCTGACCTATACCGTGCAGGCGCCGCACCTGGGCGAGGCTGATGTGTCCTGGTTCATCGACAACGACATCAGCAAGGCGCTGCTGTCCGTCAAGGGCGTGAGCTCCGTGACACGCGTAGGCGGTGTCACGCGTGAAATGCATGTGACCCTGGACCCGGCACAACTGGCCGGCCTGGGCGTAACCGCCGGCAGCGTATCTAGCCAGATCAAGGCAGTGCAGACCGATGCCTCCGGCGGGCGCGGCATGTTGGGCGGTACCAACCAGTCGGTGCGCACCCTGGGCCGGCTGGACCGGCCCGAGCAACTGGCCGGCCTGGCCATTCCCGTGACCACCGCCACTGCACAGCAAACCAGCGTGCGGCTGGACCAGGTGGCCCAGGTCAGCGACACCGCAGAAGAGCGCTTTGCCTACGCCGCGCTGAACGGCAAGTCGGTGGTCGGCTTCCAGGTAAAGCAGCTGATCGGCACCAGCGACGTGGCCGTGGCAGCGGCGGTGCGGAACGCCGTGCAAAGCTTCACCCAAACCCATCCCCAGGTGCAGATCACTGAGGCGGTGGAAACCGTCACGCCCACGCAAGACAACTACAAGGGCTCCATGCACCTGCTATACGAAGGAGCGGTACTGGCGGTGGTGGTGGTGTGGCTTTTCCTGCGCGACTGGCGGGCGACTTTTGTGTCTGCCGTGGCGCTGCCGCTGTCCATCATCCCGACCTTTCTGGTGATGTACCTGTGCGGCTATTCGCTGAACCTGATCACGCTGCTGTCGCTGTCCCTGGTGGTGGGGGTGCTGGTGGACGACGCGATTGTGGAGGTGGAGAACATCGTGCGCCATCTGCGCATGGGCAAGACGCCAATGCAGGCCGCGCTGGAGGCGGCGGATGAAATCGGCATGGCGGTGATCGCCACCACCTTCACCCTGGTGGCAGTGTTCCTGCCCACCGCCTTCATGAGCGGCATACCGGGCAAGTTCTTCCGCCAGTTCGGCATCACCTCGGCGGCAGCCGTGCTGGCCTCGCTGCTGGTGGCGCGTCTGCTGACGCCGATGATGGCGGCCTACATCCTCAAGCCCAGCCCCAACCACGTGCAGCACGACGGCCCCATCATGCGCCGCTACCTGGCCATGGTGCACTGGTGCCAAACCCACCGGCGCAGCACGGTGCTGCTGGCAGGGCTTTTCTTTGTCGGCTCGGTCTGCCTGATACCGCTGCTGTCCACCTCGTTCATCAACGCGTCGGACAACGCGCAGACCACCATCTCGCTGAAGCTGCAGCCCGGCAGCACGCTGGAGCAGACCCGCGCCGCCAGTACCCAGGCCCAGGCGCTGATTGCCAAGATGCCCGAGGTGCGCCAGGTGTTCACCGTAATTGGCGACTCCACCAGCGACGCCAGCAGTAGTACGGTGAACGAGGCCACGCTCACCGTCAGCCTCACGCCACGCGGCACGCGGCCACGTTCGCAGGCACAGGTCGAAGCCGCCATCCGCCAGGCCCTGGGCGCCCTGCCCGGCACCCGCGTCGGTGTGATGGGCCAGGGCAATGGCCAGTCGCTGGACGTGACCCTGGCCAGCGACGATGCCGTGGCCCTGAACCAGGCCACCGCCGCGCTGACCAAGGACCTGCGCACCCTCAAAGGCATAGGCAACATCACCGACAGCTCCAGCCTACAGCGGCCGGAAATCCATGTGCGGCCCGACCCGGTGCGCATGGCCGAGCAAGGCGTGACCACCACCGACCTGGCCAGCGTGGTCCGCGTGGCCACCTATGGCGACTACGCCACCAGCCTGGCCAAGCTGAATCTGCCGCAACGCCAGATCCCCATCCGCGTGCGCTTTGACGACAGCCTGCGCTCCGACCTGGACGCTATCGGCCAGCTGCGCGTGGCCGGGCGCAGCGGTGCTGTGCCGCTGGCATCCGTGGCCGATCTGTCACTGGGCGGCGGGCCGTCGCAGGTCGCACGGCTGGATCGCATGCGCAACGTCACCCTCAGCATCGAGCTGGGCAGCCTGACCACGGGCGAGGTGAACAAGATGGTGCAGGCCCTGCCCAGCATGCAGAGCCTACCCAGCGGCGTGCAGCAGATCGCCACCGGCGACGCCCAGCGCATGGCCGAGCTGTTCACCAGCTTTGGCGGCGCCATGCTGGTCGGCATCTTGTGCATCTACGCGGTGCTGGTGCTGCTGTTCCACGACTTCATGCAGCCCGCCACCATCCTGGCCGCCCTGCCCTTGTCGGTGGGTGGCGCGCTGATGGCGCTGCTGATCACCGGCAGCGGCTTCTCCATGTCGTCGGTGATCGGCCTGTTGATGCTGATGGGCATCGTCACCAAGAACTCCATCCTGCTGGTGGAGTACGCGGTGGTGGCCTACCACCAGCAAGGCATGGGCCGCTATGAAGCGCTGGTGGACGCCTGCCACAAGCGGGCCCAACCGATTCTGATGACCACCATCGCCATGGTCGCCGGCATGCTGCCCATCGCCCTGGGCTGGGGCACCGACTCCAGCTTCCGCGGCCCCATGGCCATCGTGGTCATAGGCGGCCTGATCACCTCCACCGTGCTCAGCCTGCTGGTGGTACCGGTGGTCTTCACCTATGTGGACGACCTGCTGCTCTGGCTGCGCCGCCACGTTAAGCGCCACCACCACAGCGCTACATAAAAAGTAGCCTCCAGCGCAGGTATTACCTGCACTGGAGGCCCTTTTCTCTTAAATCCTCAGGCTACTGACTGGGTGACCGCGTCCCACAGCGCTTCTGCGGCACGCCCCATGGCGCTGCGGGAGCGGTAGAGCCGAATCTCAAGATCGATGCACCATTCTTCAGGCGCCGCCACGGCCAGACGCTGGCTGGTCAGGTCTTCACTGACCAGGCTTCGCGGCAACCAGGCGATGCCCCGGCCATCCAGCACCATGGTTCTGAGCACGGACGCAAGGTGGGCTGTAAAGGCGGTCTGCGTGGCCAGCTTCTCCAGCGCGGCATGGTGGGTCTCATGCAGTATCCGGCCCAACCCAGAGGCCACGCTATAGGTCAGCAACGGCACGGGCGATGGGCCTGCGCCCAGTGCATACAGCGGCTTGCCGAGCCCATCCACGGCGGATACGGGGACCAGTACGTCGGCGCCAATCTGCACCGAAGGGTAACCATCGGCATGCAAGCGGCTGGGCGCCTGCGGATGGGCATGGCACAACACGAACTGCACCTTGCTTTGCTCCATCAGTGCTTCACAGCGCTGCTGCATGTCCGACTCCAGCTGTATCGTGCCCAGCATGGTGAGGGACTCAAAGCTGCGCAACCAGCTGGGCATGAAGGAGAACGACAAAGCATGGGTGGCTGCAAAGCGCAGCGCATTGGAGTTGGCCTCGGCCACGGCACGCGCCTCACCCGGCACCCGCGCCACCTGTGCCAACAGGTCCTGGGCGACGCTGTAAAACCATTGCCCGGTCTCGGTCAGGCGAATCGGCTGCGAGCTGCGGTCAAACAGTTCTGTGCCCAGCCATTCCTCCAGCGCCCTCACGCGGCGACCAAATGCAGGCTGCGTCATGTGGCGCTCGTCGGCCGCGCGCGAGAAGTTTCCGGTCGCCGCCAAGGCCAAAAAATCATCCAGCCAGGACAGGTTCATAGCCAGTGCTTTGAAAGCATTGAAGAGGAAAAAAACAGCATTGGTCAAATCCCATCGGGCTCACGATCATAGCGCTCCGAACAACGCAAGCCTCCACGGAGCCCCCCATGAAAATCGTCGAAATCCGGGAACAAACCATTCCCATCAGTTCCCCCATTCGCAATGCCTATATCGACTTCAGCAAGATGACGCTGAGCCTGGTCGCCGTGGTGACCGACGTGGTCCGCAACGGCAAACCGGTGGTGGGCTATGGCTTCAATTCGAACGGCCGCTACGGCCAGGGCAAGCTGATGCGCGAGCGCTTCATCCCCCGCGTGCTTGAAGCCGATCCAGACTCCTTGATCGACGACAACGGCAAAAACCTGGACCCGCACAAAATCTGGAACGCCATGTTCACCAATGAAAAGCCAGGCGGCCACGGTGAGCGCTCGGTCGCCATCGGCACCATCGACATGGCGGTGTGGGATGCGGTGGCCAAGATCGAAGGCAAACCGCTGTTCCAGCTGCTGGCCGACCGCTATGGCGACGGCAAACCCAACCGCAAGATCTTCGTCTACGCGGCAGGCGGCTACTACTACCCAGGCCAGGACCACGGCAAACTCAAGGACGAGATGCGCAGCTACATCGACCGGGGCTATACCGTGGTGAAGAAGAAGATCGGCGGCGCCTCGCTGGACGAAGACTTGCGCCGCATCGACTCCATCCTGAGCGTGCTGCAAGACGGGCAAAAGCTCTGCGTGGATGCCAATGGCCGCTTTGGCCTGGACACCGCCATCCAGTACGCCAAGGCCTTGTCGCAGTACGACTTGTTCTGGTACGAAGAGCCAGGCGACCCGCTCGACTTTGAATTGCAAGCCACCCTGCGCAACTACTACAAGAACCCCATGGCCACGGGCGAGGACCTGTTCTCCATGCAGGATGCGCGCAACCTGATCCGCTACGGCGGCATGCGCCCTGACCGCGACTGGCTGCAGTTCGACTGTGCGCTAAGCTACGGCCTGGTCGAATATCTGCGCACGCTGGACATGCTGAAAGAGCACGGCTGGTCCGCCTCGCGCTGCATACCGCACGGCGGCCACCAGATGTCGCTCAATATCGCCGCGGGCCTGGGCCTGGGCGGCAACGAGTCCTACCCCGACCTGTTCCAGCCTTTTGGCGGATTCCCTGACGGCGTGAAGGTCATCGACGGCCACGTGACACTGCCCGACCTGCCAGGCATCGGCTTTGAAGGCAAGGCAGACCTGTACGCCCATATGCAGGCACTGTCGGCATAAGCCGTTATGCGGCTACCCCGCCGCATAACAAAAGGCCTGCAACGCAAACGTTGCAGGCCTTTGTTTTTGGAACGTGCCCACACGGGGCACAGGTCCAACTTACTCGTTGCTATCGGTCGAGAACGTGCGCACCGAGCTATAAGCGTTGTGCACGCCAGGCACCGTGCTGGCCACATAGCGGGCCTTGGCTTCTTCTTGTGGGCCTTGGGCCCAGCCGTGCAGGGTGATGCTGCCGTTGTCGGCGGTGACGGTCAGGTCCTTGGCGTCGCTACCCAACTTGCTGCTCAGCGCAGCTTGGACTTGGCCTGCCAGGTCAGCGTCGTTGCCGGCGGCATGTGCGGGCAAGAAGGCGCCAGCGGTCAGGGCGAACAGAGCAGAAGCGGCGATGCGATTGAAAGTGCGTGTCATGGTGAAGTCCTTCGGGGTTTGCACCGTGACCGGTGCGGTTGGTTGTCGATGGGGTGATCTTCCCAAGCCCCCGCCAACCCCGTGTTGCGAAACCCCACAGGCAGATGTCAACTGCAATCTAGGGTGAAACCCTAGGCCACCATTCGCTATTAACTTGATAGCTACCAGCGCAGTTATTACCTGCGCCAGAGCCACTTTTTACCTAGATTTCACAGACTGCGCATGACGCACCGCCAAATACGCAATGCTTCGCGCCATACGCACTTCCATCTATTTGCCGACCTTCTTGTAGGTCGACAGCACGCCAAGGCCGTCGTCGCTGCAGATCAGCTTCTCTTGCAACGTATGGACTTTTGCACAATTGAAGCTGGTGGCGTTGGCCGGGCTTCCAAGCAGGAGCCAGAGACAGACAGCCATAGCTTGGGAGCCACGCCGTAAGCCCAGCATCAAATCCTCTCGCAAAAGGGTTACGGCCTTGGTATGCACGATATATTTTTGTTTCAATATGCAGTTGAAGGACGACACGCCAGCCGCCAAAGTTTCGCTGTATTCCATCTGCGTGCGGAGCCTGTGAAGCAAGCGTAGCTTTGCACTACATGGTGTATGTCATGAGCCAAGATTAGTACTAATTAATTAGCGATTACCTTCTCGTCGTCGGCCCGGAGCTCGCCCAACACTGAGCGCGCCGGGCGCGCTGCACCCAGATGCAGGTAGCGTAGTTCATCCATAAGGGCACTCCAAAGTGGAGGGCCGCCCTTTTCCAACAGTTCCCCGCGCAAAGACGCCTCCTTACTCGGGTGCGTATGCCGAAGGCCCCAGGCAGCCATATAGGCGAGCAGAGGTACGAGCTGTATGGCCGCTTCGGTGAGGCTGTAGATGCCTTTCTGCTGATGATTCGGATCCGAACGTCGTGTCAGCAGGCCAGACGCGGTCAAGTGCTTCAGCCGGCTTGCAAGGATGTTCGAGGCGATGCCTTCCTTGTTTTGCTCCAGCAGTGCGCCATAGCTGCGCCTGTTCTCGAACACGACATCGCGGATAACGATCAGGCTCCAGCGGTCGCCGATCTGCTCAAGCGTCAGGTTGATCGGGCAGCCCGATCGTTTTGTTTGCGTCACAGTCATGCTCCTTAAATTTCCACTTGCATTATGCAAGTAGTGTAGGTATTATTGGACCACTTGCAAAATGCAAGTGCTATAGAGATCTTGGCAGATCGGCAGAGGAATCGAACATGCGTACGGCTTTCATCACGGGTTACGGTGGCAATTCGGTAGTGCAGGTGACCGAAAAGATGGCAACAACAACATGACCCGATGGGCTGCGTTCGGCTAAAGATCATTACGTATGTATGTATGTACATACACCATCACACACACATTGGTTAGGAAACACTATGAAATTCTCCACCTTCACTTCGCGCACCGTGCTCGCGGTATCGCTAGCATTCGCCAGCACCTTCGTTGCTGTAGCACCGGCCCAAGCCGCAGCGCCGATGCAGCACAAGCAGGTTGCGGGCTTCTATCGCACGATGATTGGCGACTATGAGGTCACCGCTCTGCATGACGGCAGCGCCGGCATTGACTCCAGCCTCCTGCATGGCGATCCAGCGCTCATCCAGTCCCTCCTGGCGCGCTCCTTCCAAAACGATCCCAAGAATGTCTCGGCCACCGTCCAAGGCTTCCTTGTCAACACCGGCTCCAAGCTCGTTCTCATCGATACGGGTGCGGGCGGCCACTGGGGCCCACCAGAGCTGGGCAAGCTGGTGCAGAACTTGAAAGCCTCCGGCTACAGGCCGGAGCAGGTTGACCTGGTGCTGGTGACCCATCTTCACGCTGACCATGTTGGCGGGATCTACAAAGACGGGAAACGCGTCTTCCCGAACGCGACCGTGATGATGAAGAAGGCAGACGCCGACTTCTGGCTGTCGAAGGAAATCGCCGCCAAGGCCCCGGAAGAAGCAAAAATCTTCTTCACGGTGGCACAGGATGCTGCCGCGCCTTACGTCGCTGCTGGCAAGTGGAAGCCATACGAAGGCATGGACGAAATCGTCCCCGGCATCGCACCGTATGCCATTCCCGGCCATACGCCCGGTCACACCGGCTACATGATTTCCTCCAAGGGTGAGTCGCTGCTGGTCTGGGGTGACACAGCCCACGTCCTCGCCGTCCAGATGCCGCACCCGGAAATTGGCATCGCCTTCGACTCCGACGGCCCGACGGCCATCAAAACGCGTGAAGACCTTCTGGTGAAACTCGCTGCGGACAAGACGATGATCGCCGCCGCCCACATGCCGTTCCCTGGCTTGGGCCGTGTTCGCAAGGTGGACACCGGCGCTGGCTACGACTGGGTACCGGCGACCTTCCTCAACCTGAAGTAAGCCGACGCATCACTTGCGCGGTAACGACTACCGCGCACATCCGACAAAGCGCAGCGGCGCTTTTTAGTCCGCGCCATCGGGCGCGCCCTCTGCGAAGACGCAGACATTTGATAGGAGATTGCAATGACTACTAACACCAACACGCCGGGAACGGCATGGATGCAAATCGTCAAGAAGAAGGGAACGAGCGACTTCGCGACGTCGTTCACCGCTGACGCCAGCCTTCAGACCACAGCCCTCAGCAAGGCCGTGGTCGGCCCGACACTCATCGGGGCATTCTTTGCCGCGACGAGCACGATGTACGAACACTTCGTATTCACGGCGGAGACGGTTGACGGTGTGAAGACTTACCTTGAGTGGGATGCCATCCACGGTGGCAAGCCGATCGCCGGCACCACCATCATCACCCGGAATGCGTCTGGCCTGATCAACAACATCAAGCTCTTCCAGAGCCCGTTTCCCGTCGTTCGTGAATTCTCGTCTGGCCTCAAGGAGCGACTCGCAGGAACACTCGGCCATGACTTCTTTAGCTAAGCCGGGAAGACAACCAACCTTATCGCCTCGTTCAACCTGAACAACACAACCGAGCAACTACTTATGCCAATATTTCACGCCCATATTCCGGCTCAAAAGTTCTCCAGCGAACAGAAGCGAGCTCTGGCAGATGCCTTAAATCTCGCCCTTCATGAAGCCATGGATACACCTATGGATGACCGTTTCATCATCATCAGTGAGCACAAGGAGGATGAATTCTTCATCCATCCGACTTTTCCTGACTTGACGAGATCCGACAAGCACATGATCGTAACGGTGACGTTCGGTACGAGCAGGACGGTGGAGCAGAAACGCAAGCTGGCAGAGCTGGTCACCCGATACGCAGTAGAAAAGGTTGGCGTCAGCCAGGACGATGTCACCCTGATGATGTATGCCCTTCCCTTGGAGAACATGAGCTTCGGTGGTGGAAAGCTGGTCTCTGACATCGACCTTTCTATGCCTTGGGTCAACAAGTAAGAACGACGAAGCTATGACCGACTGGCATTTCTACGAGCCGGCGCAGGGGCATTCCCTGCGTCACGATCCGCTCAACGCCATCGTCGCTCCGCGACCGATCGGCTGGATCAGCACAGTCTCTAACGACGGCGTGCGCAACCTTGCGCCCTACAGCTTCTTCAACCTGTTCAGCTACAAGCCGCCGATCGTCGGCTTTTGCTCGCTTGGTGCGAAGGACTCGCTCGCCAACGCGCGTGACACCGGCGAGTTCGTATGGAATCTGGCGACGCGAGAGCTGGCCGAGGCGATGAACGCCTCCGCGGCGATGGTGCCAGCGCACGTCGATGAATTCGAGTTGGCCAAACTGGAGACGCTGCCCTCGGCCAAGGTGCGGCCATCGCGCGTTGCGGCTAGCCCGGTGCAGTTCGAGTGCGTGGTCACCCAGATCGTGCAGCTTGAGGCGCAGGGCGGCACGGCGCTCCCGGCGTGGCTGGTGTTGGGCGAAGCAGTAGCGATCCACATTGACCGGCAGCTGATCAAGGACGGCGTGTACCAGACTGCGCAGGCGCGTCCGATCCTGCGCGGCGGTGGGCCGGCCGACTATTTCGAAATCGGCGCGGGGCAGCTCTTCACGCTTGAGCGACCGGGCGATTGACCGCGGCAAGGTCGATGCCTGTCACTTTTACGGCACCGCCTGACATCTTTCTACAAGGAGAACTTCCATGTTTCAACGTACCGATATCGCATTCGAAGCAGAAGGCGGCGTCACGCTGCGCGGCTGGCTCTATGTGCCCACCGGCGGCACCGGCCCCTATCCCGCCATCACCATGGCGCATGGCTATGCCGGCGTGAAGGAGCACGGCCTGGAGCGATTCGCCGAGAAATTCGCCTCCAGCGGCTTTGTCGTCCTCCTGCACGATCACCGCAACTTCGGCGCCAGCGACGGCACGCCGCGCCAGGATATCGACCCATGGCGTCAGGTCGCCGATTGGCGGCGCGCGATCAGCTTCCTCGAACGCCAGGACGTTGTCGACGCGAAGCGCATCGGCTTGTGGGGCACGAGCTATGCCGGCGGTCATGCGCTCGTGCTTGGCGCAACCGACCGCCGCCTGCGCGCGGTCGTCGCGCAGGTGCCGACGATCAGCGGCTTCGAGCAAGGACTGCGCCGCATTCCACCCGACGCCGTCGCCGCCATTGAGGAGGCCTTCTCGGCGGACGAACGCGCGCAGGCGCGCGGCGAGCCGCCGCGCAGGCAGACGATCGTCAGCGCCGATCCGGCCATCCCTGCTTCGTACCGCGCCAAAGATGCTATCGAGTTCTATCTGCAGCCCGTGCCCGACGGCGCCTGGGACAACAGCGTCACGGTGCGCTCGACGCGCGCCGCGCGCATGTACGAACCGGGCGCGTGGATTGCGCGCGTGTCGCCCACGCCGCTGCTGATGGTCGTCGCGCTGCAGGACACTATCACACTGACCGATCTCGAGTTGGCCGCCTACGAGCGCGCCCTTGAGCCGAAGCGCCTCGTGATGATCCCCGGCGGCCACTTCGACCCGTACATCACCAGATTCGATCAATCCAGTGCCGCCGCGCTGGACTGGTTCAAGGAACACCTCGCGTAACCTCAACTTGCGACAACACAGGAACCCGACATGCCTCATCTCACCCATACCATCGAGCATGGCATTGCCACAATCATTCTCGATCGCTCGCCGCAAAACCGCATCGACGACCAGATGGTTGACGAACTGGCCACGGCGATCAACGCGATCGAACGCAGTGATGCACGCGTCGTGCTGGTGCGCGCCGAAGGCGAGAACTTCAGCTTTGGCGGCGATATCTTGCCCTGGCCCAACGACACCCCCCGCCAGTTGCGTGCGCGCTTCGAAGGTTATATGGACGTCTTCAATCGCTTTGAACGCCTGCCCCTGCCGGTCATCGCGGTGGTGCACGGCTTGTGCGCCGGCGGTGGTTTCGAACTGGCGTTGCGCGCGGATGTCATCTTTGCCGCTGAAAGCGCAACCTTCTGCCATCCGGAACAGTCGCTTGCCCTCGTGACCCTGTTGGGCGGCATCTACCGCGTCGCCGAACGCGCCGGACGCGCACGTGCCATGGAATGGGCACTGACTTCCGAACGCGTCCCCGCCGCGACGATGGAGCGCTTCGGCGTGATCAACCGCGTCGTCCCCGACGCCGAACTGCTTGCAGAGGCGCATACCTTCGCCGCGAAGTTCGTGCACGGCCCGACACGCGCCCACGCCGCGCACAAGGCCCTGCTGCGCACCTGGGCCAACGGCGGTGTCCAGGCGGCCGACGATGTGATGTTCAACATTGCCATGCCCTTGTTCGAGACCGAAGACGTGAAGGCCGGGCTTGCTTCGGCCACCCAGGCCCTGAAGGCCGGCACGCCGCGCCCGGTGCTCGAATTCAAGGGCCGTTGATCCGCCACGCAAGCCTTGTCACGGAGCGTGAACATGCACGAATTGCGGGCGCAAGTAGTTGAGGCGCATGGGGGATTGGTGCGCTGAGCGGAATGAAACGCTCAGCGCCACTATCGTGGAGGATGGCGTGTGGACGCCAACGCCAGAACGACGAGCACCGCCAGTCTTTGGATGACCACCCGGGTTCTCGCAGGCCTAAGCTGGATATACCCTAGTGGAGAATATGACCGGCCAGCATGAAATCGACACAAGTGAGCGCAATTGCTCAATTCAATGCATGCAACAACAAAATGAGTATTGGCAGGCGCCTGGCACCGGGAATTTACCGGGTACAGTGAACTAGACGCTTGTCGGCCAAAATCGGGCTTTCACCAACACCGTATGTTCAATCCGGAAATCGATGTAGAACTGACGCTCCTGTCTTCGGATGAAGGTGGCAGGAGAGGTCCAATATTTGGGGAATACCGAGGGGTGTTCAGCGCTTCATCGAACGAGGGTTATTCAATGCGATTCCTGTTGCCCGATGGATGTAGTTTCTCGCCAGGTGAAACGCTCACGCTCGCAGTTCAGTTTTACTTTCCCGAGCAAGCGTTGCCTGCTTTTTCGCTCGGAACGGAGTTCGCTATGTTGGAGGGCCGTGTCGTTGGATACGGCCGTGTCGCAAAGGTCTATCGGCCGCAAGCGAGTTAATTCAGTAAACGGCCACAAGCAGACCTTCAATACATGATTCCTCGCTTCGAAATCGACTTCAACGAAATGGTGGACAGCGACCTTTTTCTGCTGTCGAAAGACGACGTTCGACTGGATGTGCAAGGGCGGCCTGTCAAACTTTTTGAAGGCATGCCGATTGAAGTGACAGAGGACGACCCGTACGTCGACGGGACCGACGGTTTCTTGATAGCAAGCGGCATCGCGACCGTAAACATTGACGGCCCAGATTGGACGAAAGCTGCCAAGTGGTGCTGCCGGCTCGACCCTGCTGGAATTCGCCGCGAGGCATCGCGCTGAGCCCCAATGCCTAGCGTAGCAATCGGCCAGGAGCCGTTTTCCACTTGCGTGGGATGCTTCGCTAGAAAACCCGATTTCCGTTCGTTGGAGATGTTATGAAAGAGGTCTTGAAAAAGGTGGGGCCGAGTCTTCGTGCGCTCGGCTTCCAAGGCTCCGGCCAGAACTATCGGAAGCAGGAAGGAGATTTCGTTTTTCTCATCAACTTTCAAGGCAGTAGGGGTGGAGACAATTTCTACGTCAACCTTGGAGCACAAGCCGTGTTTGTTCCAGCCGAGGGGGACGCAGATTTGGCGAAGTTGAAGGAATACGAATGCATGCTGCGACGAAGGGTCGGCGGCGATTGGCCGTGGCAAATGTCTGATGAACTTTTCGTTCAGCTGGAGGCAGAAATCCTCTCGGGACTGACCCACTTCTTCGGAAACGCCCAGACTCTGCGGAGCGCACTCGTAACTGACAGCCCCGACGAGTTGCTACAGAAGTTCAGCTCTGGAACGACAACAGCACGCGCGACTCTTCATTTGGCTCGCGCGGCTGCAAATCTAGGCTATGTAGAGCTGGCTCGCGAGCTTATCAGCCACGGTTTGGAATTGGCGGGTGACCGCGCTGTCATCCTGAAGAGCGAGCTTGGACAGGTGCTTGGCGAATGCACTTCCAAGACGCCGAAATGAGTGACCGATTTCCGAACTGTCCAACGGCTGCTTCGGGCCTGAATGGACCAGCCAGCCTGTCGGCTACAGTCGGCCACAAGCAGTCCATTGACTAGCGAACTCCTGCGCGCACAGAACCCCTCAAAATTACCCATGATGCCCACCAAGAATGAAGACCCCCTAACGGTTGCCGTTGTGACCGCCTCGCAACTCGCTCAGTGGTTGCTTCGGAGTTTCGGCGTGGTGCCTCCTACTGGAATTGCATTGATAGGCACGGAGTTGGAAGTTGAGACTGCGTTTCCGGCGGAAACATCTCCCAAGGGCGCATCGAACGAGATGCTCTTTGACGCTGTGGCAGCGCGTTTGAATGAGATTTCTATCAAGCGTGGGAACCTGAGAGCTGTAGCAACTCTCTTCAAGCCGGCGAATGATGACCATGTCATCGTGCAAGTAGAACTCCCGAATGGATTCATAGCCCCATTTGCGTTCCTCCCTAAGAAGCTTGATGGCGAATGGATGGTGGAAGAGCCCTTGCCCAACGAGGAAAATGACTTTTCGCCTGTTCTCCCCGTTGTCTTAAACCGTTAAGCCTTCCCCTGAGTGCAAACGCCCGGTTTGGTCCCGATTGGAGCTGCTGGTACGATGCCTTAATTCGGCCAAGAGCAGTCGCTCACGTTGGTCCACCAAACAATCTGAGAGCAATGACCACTGAAATACTTGAGGACTTGACCGTGCTGAGGTCGCGACTGTCACGTCTGAGCGAACTGGCACTTTCTGGTGTTGGCTATGGGTCGAAGGCTAGCGATTTCCCAATTGAGCGTGTCGTCGAAGTCACGCTAGCGCCAATCGTAAAGAGCAGCGAATCATCCAGCGGAAAGCCTTCTGTATATCGAGACGGAAGCGGTCATGAGTTGGCGCTTGGGGAAGTAGTCGACGATGTGCTCGCAAACGGTGGTGTTCTGCACTTTTTTGAGAAGGTTAGCTTCAAAATAAAAAATGGGACTGTCGCCGGATTTGCCTTATACGGGGCTCACCTCGACGCTTTTCGATATATCACATCGCAGGAGCAATTGGTGCGCGAATTCGGCAAGCCGGACACCGTGGTTCTCAACGAAGCCTACGGTGACCTCATGGGTTACTTCAACCTCTGGAGCGACTCGCAGAAGCGAGTCGCCTGGGACGAGTGGAACAAGCGAATCTATTTGGTCAGCATTGGTATGGAGTGACTGCAATCAAGGAGTTGGAGGGTCTGAGTGATGCCCGCTGGAGCCGGTTGGCGTCAGGCAGAATGCGGCCAACAGAAGCAGACATTGACCGCCTATGCCAAACGCCATTGAACTCTCCTGCCTGCCCCTTACTAGCCTCAGGTGGGGTGAGCTTGTGCATGCGTATGGTCAAGCCTCGGACATACCGGTGTTGCTACGGCAGCTCGACACTCTGCCGCCATCCGAAAATGACCGAGAACCCTGGTTCTCTCTCTGGAGCGCCTTGGCTCACCAAAACGACGTCTATTCCGCCTCGTTCGCGGCGGTGCCGCATGTCATACGTGTTTTGGCAACTGCGCCGTCAACCGCGCACTTCAGCTACTTTCAGTTCCCGTCCATTGTCGAGGCCTGGAGGCAGCAAAAGTCCGTCGCAATCCCCGATGACCTTAAGGCCAATTACTTCGCGGCTCTGGCGGCACTACCGTCGCTGATTGCACAGGCCGCCGACCGCGAGTGGGACGGAGGCTTCCTTGCCTGCGCGCTTTCAGCCTTGGCAGCAGCCAAGGGTTTCGGCAACGTTGCCGAAGCTGTACTCGAGATGACTCCTGAAGTTGCTGATGAATTCATAGATTGGTTCTATTCACGATGAGCCCTTCAGCTTTCCACATTTGTATTTCGCTCTTCCTCTCGAAAGAGTTCGTTGGATTTCGCCATGACGAACCCTTGATGGCGCCAGAATCCGACCACAAGCGGAATTTCCTTTCCTAATGTTTTCTTGGCTACAAAAGACACCGCCCTTTGAACATCCACAGCTCGGACGACTCATCCGTGCGGGCAAGTTCTGGCGACCATCGCTACGTCCTGGCACTCTTGGGGTTGCTATCGAAGGAGGCCCAAACTGCCCAAGTCCGGAGGGCGTCAAGATTGCATGCCAGTTGCTCGAAAACGCGACCACGCTCGTTCAGGCCGCCCAAGCATTCGTGTGGTCGGACCCCAGTGCGGTTTCCTTCATGGAGGGACAAGGCATGCTGGAATGCGATGGCTTCACCGTCTATCAAACTGGAGACGTCGCCGTCGAGTTCTCGTTAACCGGCTGGCCTGATGCAATGATTAGTGTGCCCTTCAAGCACGGCGCTCCTATTGCGGTAGAACTAGGCGACTGAGGCAACGCCCGGTGACCGCTTCAGAGCAATGGCAAAGACTGCAAAGGGCCCGAATGGACCAGCCAGCCTTTCGGCTACAGTCGGCCAAAACCAGCCGGTCGCTATGCCAGCTCAAAACACCCCTTAGCAGTCACTTGTTGCCGCTCGGCAAACAGAACTAGACCCATGCTTCAATCTACAATACGCAGCGCAGTCGACTCATATCTTTCCCAAATCGTTGAGACAAGCGTCAACTGGTACCCCGAGCATCTGGTGCCTTCCGACATGAGGACGAGTGAGGTGGACCAGGACGAGGGGCTTGTTGCCTGGACGCCTACTACTTCGCGGGTTGAAAGAGCCGATGCTGCTCCGGTTGAAGCGGTGCTGAAGGTTCCCCTCAGTCCACAGTTCATGGCACTTCTAGGCTACAAACACTTCATGGAATTGCATCTGGGAGACATGTGGCTGTTCGCACACCCATCCGTTGGCTGGCAGGATGTCTTGATTGCTCAGGTTTTTGAGGGACATCCGCGAGAGCTGCTTTTTGACAAGGGCTTCCTTCCTTTCGCAGGATGGTCGGACTGGGGTCGATACTGCTTCCGCCTTGACCAAAAAAATACCGATGGTGAGTGCGCTGTTTATCAGTGGGACCACGGCGACCCGGACAACTTTTACTTCGTCGCGCAGACATTTAATGAGGCGGTCGCGGTGGCCATGTCACGCTGACCTGAAGGACAGAATTGTGAGCCGTGCGGCAGAATGCTGTTGTCGGCCACGAACAGACATTCACCGTCCGAGGATGAAACGATGAGCGAGCCAACACTTAGAGCGGCTAACAAAACGGGGAAAGTCTACGAAGGCAGATGACACAACAAGCCAGGGAAAGCAAGGCCGTATGA
>NZ_JBWKNO010000024.1:0-67518 GCF_059415605.1 Rhodoferax sp. GW821-FHT10B06
GGCCTTGCTTTCCCTGGCTTGTTGTGTCATCTGCCTTCGTAGACTTTCCCCGTTTTGTTAGCCGCTCTTAGTCGAAATTCAGCAGGACCTTCATGGCCTGCGAGCGGTCGCCCGCCAGCGCGAAGGCCCGGGCCGAATCGCGGTAGGACAGCGTGGCCGAGATCAGCGGCTTGACGTCCACCAGGCCCTTGTTCAGCAGCTCCACCGCCATGGCGAATTCCTCGTGGAAACGGAAGGCACCGCGCAGGTCGATCTCCTTGGCCACCAGGGTGTTGATAGGCAACGTCATCTCGCCGCCCAGGCCCAGCTGCACCAGGATGCCGCGCGGCCGCAGGGTGTCCAGCGCACCGCGCAGCGCGCGTTCGTTGCCGCTGGCTTCGAACAGCACGTCGAAGCTGCCCTTGTCGGCCATGAAGCGCTTCAGACCGTCCGGTTCCTCGGCAACATTGATGGCCTCGTCGGCGCCGACCTTGAGCGCCTTGCCCAGGGTGTGGTCGCTGACATCGGTGGCCACGATGTGCGCGGCACCGGCACGCCGGGCCGCCAGAATCACCAGCGCGCCAATCGGCCCGCAGCCCGTCACCAGCACCGACTTGCCCAGCAGCGAACCGGCGCGGCGCACCGCATGCAGCGCCACCGCCAGCGGCTCGGCCATCGAGCCCTCGCCATCGCTGACACTGGCCGCCAGCCGGTGCGCCTGGTGCGGCTCGACCACGATCTCCTGGCGGAACGCGCCCTGCACATGCGGGTTGCGCATGGCGCTGCCGTAGTAGCGCATGTCCAGGCAGTGGTTCTGCAAACCCTGCTGGCAGTAGCGGCACTGGCCGCAGGGGTTGCTGGGGCAGACGGCGATGCGCTCGCCCGCCGCAAAGCCGACTACATCGCTACCCACGGCATCGATGACGCCGGCGATCTCATGGCCCAGCACCATCGGCTCCTGCAGGCGGATGGTGCCGAAGCCGCCGTGGTTGTAGTAGTGCAGGTCCGAGCCGCAAATGCCGCCACAGCGCACGCGCACGCGCAGCTGGCCGGGGCCGAGCTCCGCCGTGGGAAATGTTTCGACGCGCAGGTCGCCGGCGGCGTGGATGACAAGTGCTTCCATAGAGCTATTCCTTGGTACGCAGATTCACTTCTGCAGGTGGGTGACGCAGACCGGGTGCTGGAGCCGGTCAACTGCCTGATTCATAAGGACCTGGAGAACGGCAGAACAGCCATGCCCTCACAGCACGGCGAGCATGCCGCCGTCAACGTAGATGATTTGCCCGCTGACGTAATCAGAGGCGGCGGAGGCCAGGTACACCGCGGTGCCGGCCAGCTCATCAGCACGACCCCAGCGGCGCGCCGGCGTGCGGCCCTTGACCCAGGCGTCGAAGGCCGGGTTCTGCAGCAGCGCGGTATTCATTTCGGTCGCCATATAGCCGGGGCCGATAGCGTTGGCCTGGATGCCGTGCGCTGTCCATTCGGCGGCCATGGCGCGGGTCAGCATCTTGATGCCGCCCTTGGCCGCCGTGTACGGGCCCACCGTGGCGCGCGCGGCCTCGCTGGTCAACGAGCCGATGTTGATGACCTTGCCGCCACGGCCGCGCGCGATCATGCGCTTGGCGGCCTGCTTGCCGACGATGAAAGCGCTGGTGAGGTTGGTGTCGATCACGCGCTGCCAGTCCTTCAGCTCCAGATCGACCAGGGGCATGCGGTGCTGGATGCCCGCGTTGTTGATCAGGATGTCGATCTCTATGCCTTGCTGGTCCAGCGACGCGAACGCGGCGCCCACGGCGGCTTCGTCGGTCACGTCAAACGGCAGGCCCTGTGCATCGTGGCCCAGGGCGCGCAGCTGGTCCACGGCCTGCGCAACCTGCTCGGCGTTGCGCGCATTGATGACGACTTTGGCGCCCGCCTCGGCCAGGCCCTGCGCGAATCCGTAGCCCAGGCCGCGCGCGGACCCGGTGATGAGCGCCGTGCGCCCGGTCAAGTCAAACAGTGGGGACATGGGGGTTCCTCTATCAGGTGAGTCAGATGAAATCGATACGGTGTGCGGCGTGGACGGTTCCGCCGCGCAGGCCGACCTCGCCCAGGCCGGGAAAGCGGACCACGACATCGGCATCCCTTGGCATCGGAATCGCGCCCACCCAGGAGCCGGTGGTGACCACGCTGTGCGCCGCCACCGTGCGTCCGCCGCGCGTGGCGTGGCGCAGCCAGATCGGCAGCAGCCACAGCGGATCGCCCAGGGAATAGGCGCCCGTGTTGGCGATCACCGGCGTGCCGCCAAAGCGGACTTCGCAGCGCTGGCCCACCCAGTCGTGCGCGTGCCAGGGCAGCCATGCACCCAGGACCAACGCGCCGTGCGAGCCCTGGTCGGCCAGCCGCAAGGCGGGCGGCGCCTGCAGCCCTTCATCCCAGCGTGAATCGGCGATCTCGATGGCGACGGCCATGGCGTCCACCAGGGCCGGACCATCGGTGTGGCCCAGGCGCTGCGCGCGCTCAGGCGTCACATCTTCCGCCAGGCGCAGCACGATCTCGGCTTCCACGGCCGGCGTGTGGAAGGGCACATCCGCCAGCGTATCGCCAGCCACCCGCACGCCCGCAGAGGGCAGGGCCGCATGGCTGAGCACGGAATCCCGGGACGCCCCGCCCGACTTCCAGTAGCGTGGCCCACCCTCGGCAAACCAGCCCAGCGCCTGGGCCACAGCCTCCTGGACGGCATAGGCCTCGTCATCGGTGCTCAGCGCGGCCCGCAAGGTTGAGGCTGGGGCTGTTTGGCCGGAACGGCGCGCGGCGACCAAGGCGGCTACGACCTCTTGCGCGGCCGCAGGCAGGGTGGGAGAGGAATACGTGTTCATGATTTAGGCCAGAGCACGTTGTTCAATGGCTGGCCGTCCAGCCAACGCTGGATGTTGTCGGCCATGGTTTGCTGGCGCCGGCGCACGGTGCCAGAGGTCCAGCCCGACATGTGCGGAGTCATGAGCAGATTCGGCAGCGACGCGAAATCCAGGCGCGATGGCGTGCACTCGGCCTGGTCGGGCGTCGGATAGCGGTACCAGGTGTCGATGATGGCGCCGCCGATGCGGCGCTGGGCCAGCGCGTCGTACAGCGCCTGCTCGTCGATTACCGGGCCGCGCCCAACGTTCAGGATCAGCGCATCGGGCCGCATGGCGGCGAAGGCCTCGGCACCGACGATGCCCGTGGTCTGGGCCGTCAAGGGCAGCGAAACCACGATGGCGTCGGCCGATGCCATGAAGGCCGGCAGCTGGTCCAGGGTGAAGGCCTGGTCTACCCGTTCATCCTGGATGGGGCTGCGGTTAGCCACCGTGACCCGCATGCCAAAGGCCTTGGCCCGTGCCAGGATGGCCTGGGAGATATGGCCGAAGCCCAGCAGGCCCAGCGTCTGGGCGCCCAGCTCGCTGCGCAGTGCCGTGGGCCGGCCGGCCCAGTAGGTCCAGCGCTGCTGGCGCAGATCGGCGTCGGCCTGCGCCAGCGGCACATGGCGCTGCAGCAAAGCCGCCATCACGTATTCGGCAATGGCGTGCTCGTGGCCGAAGCAGTTGCACAGCACGGTGCCGGGCGGCAGCAGCGCCGTGTCGATCGCATCCGTGCCTGCAGAAGGCGCATGGAACAGGCCCGCCTTCTTGGGTGTCGGCATCTCGCGGTTCAGCTTGATGCCGACGATGACGTCGGCACTTTCGTAGTGTTCGCGCTCGCCGGGGCTGTCCAGCGTGTCGCTCAAATCGATGATTTGGTGCCGTGGGTCGATCAGGGTCTCGAAGCCCTGGCGAAAGTTGGCGGCGTTCTCGCCGTGGAAAGCAATCTTGAGAGTTTTCATGGGCTGTCCTGGTTGGGGTTTATGGCAGCGCTCAGGCCGCGCGCGACAAGGCCGGCACGCGGATGCGCTGCCCGCCGCGCTCGAACAGCACGGCCTCGCCGAGATCGAGCGACAGCTGCACGGGCTGGCCGCTGCGCAGATCGCTATAGCCCTGGACCACGACCATCACGTCGTCGCCGCTCTCGCCGTCGTCGCTGTGGGCGGTATTCGCGTGGTCGAGCTTGATGCTGACGATGGACTCGGCACCCACGTGTTCGACCAGTACCACCTGGCCGGCCAGCACGCCGTGGGCCAGGCCCAGCGCCTGCGGACGGATACCGAGCAACACATCGCACGGCGCCTGTTGCCCCAGCGCGGCCAGATGTTCGGGCAAGGGCAATACCGCCTTGCCAATCACCAGACCGCGCGGCTCAATGCGCGCCTCGATCAGGTTCATGGGAGGCGTGCCGATGAACCGGGCCACAAAGGTGTTCGCCGGATCGGTGTAGATCTCGCGCGGCGTGCCGAACTGCTGTACCTCGCCGTCGCGCATCAGCGCGATGCGGGTGCCCATGGTCATCGCCTCGATCTGGTCGTGCGTCACATAGACGAAGGTGCCGCCCACTTCACGGTGCAGCTTGATGATCTCGGCGCGCATCGAGGTACGCAGCTTGGCGTCGAGGTTGGACAGCGGCTCGTCCATCAGGAACACATCGGGCTGGCGCACCATGGCCCGGCCCAGCGCCACGCGCTGGCGCTGGCCGCCCGACAGCGTGCGCGGGTAGCGGTCGAGCATCTCGGTCAGCGCCAGCGTTTTGGCCGTGCGGTCGACCAGGTCACGCACCGCCGGCGACTGCTCGATGCGCCGCTTAGCCAGGCCGCCGATGAGTGGCAAATGGAACCACCAGCGGTGCTCGCGCATGATCAGCGGGAAGCTGATGTTGCGCCGCACCGTCATGTGCGGATACAGCGCATACGACTGGAACACAAAGGCCATGTCGCGGGCGCTGGGCGGCAAGGTGTCGACCCGGCGCGCACCGACGTGGACCTCGCCGCTGGTGACCTGCTCCAGGCCGGCCAGCATACGCAGCAGCGTGGATTTGCCGCAGCCCGAGGGCCCGAGCAGCACGAGGAATTCGCGGTCGGCGACGTCGAACGTGATCTGGTTCGCGGCCTTCTTGCCGCCGAAGATCTTGGTGACGCCCTGGAGGGAGATGGATGCCATGGTGGGTGTCCGGAAAGGGTTAGCCTTTGACGCTGCCGGCGGTCATGCCAGAGACGACGTAGCGCTGCACGAAGAGATAAAAGATGACGGCGGGCAGGGTGTACATCAGCCCGATGGCCATCACGGTATGCATGGGCGTGCTGAGTTCGCCCACGAAGCCGGCCAGGCCGACCGAAGCGGTCTGCAGCCCCTGGTCGCTGATCAGGGTCTGGGCGAACACGTATTCGTTCCAGCCATGGAAGAAGGCAATCACGGCCGCGGCCGCCAGGCTGGGCGCCACCAGCGGGAGCACCATGGTCAGCACGATGCCCAGGCGCGAGCAGCCGTCGATGCCGGCGGCCTCCTCGATATCGATGGGCACGCCATCGACCGCCCCCTTGAGAATCAAGGTGATCACCGGCACCGTGAACGCCGTGTTGGCCAGGATCAGGCCGGTCAGGCTATTCAGCAAGCCCAACTGACCGAAGATCGCGTACAAGGGCACGACCAGCATGGCTTCGGGCAGCATCTGCGTGACGAACAACGCCACACCCAGGATGGCAACCGCCCGCATGCGGTAGCGCGACAACACATAGGCCGGAAAGATGGCCAGCACGATGCTCAGCGCGGCCGTGCCGAAGGCGACGATGGCGCTGTTCTTCAGCCAGGTCGCGACGGCGGTGGCGCTGAAGGCGTGGCCGTAGACCGCCGCTTGCGACCAGTCGGGCAGCAGGTGCGGCTTGGGGGCGAACAGGTCCGACGACGAGGTCAGCGAGGTGACCAGCATCCAGTAAATTGGGAACGCGGCCACGCCCAGCAACGCCAGCACCAGGATCATGCGCAGCGCGTGGCTCCAGGACAAGGTACGGCTCATCGCTGCCCCTTGGCGCGCTCGACGCGCTGGGTATAGCGGAAATAGACGATGGTGATGAGCAGCGCAATCGACAGGCCCACCATGCCGACGGCGGCGCCCTGCCCCAGATCGCGGTACACAAAAGCCCGGCGGTACAGCTCAATCACCATGGTGTTGGTCGAGCCGATCGGGCCGCCCTGCGTCATGAGCCAGATCAGGTCGAAGCGGCGCAGCGACCAGATCGTCAGGAACAGCGCGAGCAGCGCCACCGAAGGCTGGATGGTCGGCCAGACCACGGCGCGGAATACGCTCAGCCGGTCCGCGCCGTCGATCACCGCGGCCTCGCGCAGTTCCGAGGACACGCCCTGCAAGGCGGCGAGGATGACGACCGAGGCAAACGGAAAGATCTGCCAGATGGTCGTCAACAGCACCGCGGGCAAGGCCAGCGCCGGGCTATCGAGCCAGCTCTCCAGGCTGACGGCACCGCCGAGCGCACCCCGCAAATGGTTGAAGATGCCGTACTGGCCGTTGTAGATCCAGATGAAGATCAGCGCCACGGCCACCGGCGGCGCGGCCCACGGGATCGTCACCAGCGCCCGCGCTAGGCCGCGCCCGCGGAACGGCGCGTTGAGCAGCAGCGCGGCTCCCAGCCCCAGGCCGATCGCCGCCACCACGCAGACTACGGTGTAGACGGCGGTGATCAGAAAGACCTGCCGGAACTCCTCCTGCGTCACCAGATCGACGTAGTTCTGCAGCCCGACATAGGTGTGCTGGCCGGGCGACAGCAAGGCGGTCGAGGTAAAGCTCAGGTAGAACTCCTGCACCAGGGGATAGCCCTGGAACAGCAGCAGATACAGGGCCACCGGCGCGGCGAACCAATAAGGCGTCCAGTCGCGCTTGGCCTTCGGCGACGTGACGCCTACGGAAGATGCAGCAGCATGCATGGGGAAGGTCTGCAGTGGGCTGGCTTACTTGCGCAGCACGCGCGACAAAGCAATACGCTGTGCGTCGTCCATGGCCTTCTTGGGGTCCACGCCGCCCTGCAAGACCTTGAGTACCTGCTCCAGCACGATCTGCTGGATCTCCGGCGTCTTGACCTCCAGGCCCTGGACCAGCTGCGGCACGCTGTTCACGGCCTGGTCGTCATAAACCTTCAGCCAGGGCCGCTTGGCCATCATCTCCGGGCTGCGCTCGACCACCGTGGCCACGTTGCTGGCGCCCAGCAATTCCTGCAAGTCCTTCTGGTTCTCGGGCTGCAATGTCCACTTGATGAAGGCTTCGGCGGCGGCCTTGTGCTTGGTGTTGGCATTGATGGTCAGCGCGGTCAGCACCATGCCCTGGGCCCGCGTCGGGAACGGCGACGGCGCGGCCGCGAACGCCAGTTCCGGTGCCTGCAGGCTAAAGATACCCGCCACACCGCCGTTGTCGACCTCCATCGCCACCTTGCGCTCCCAGAACATACGGCGGTAGGTAGCGGCGTCTGCGCCCTTGGGAATCACGCTCGCGTCATAGATCTGCTTGTAGGCGGTAACGCCCTCGACCACTTTGGCATCGTTCAGGGTCAGATTGCCTTGCGCGTCACTCCAGCGGCCACCGAAGCCGTAGACGAAGTTGCACAGGTCCTGCCAGAAGCCGTTGCCCTCGGCCATGGTGGCGCGGTAGGCGTAGCCATAGACACCGTTGCCGGTAGCGGCCTTGGCGCTGGCCAGAAATTCGTCGAAGTTGGCCGGTGGCTTGCCGCCCTTGAGCAAGGCCGGGTTGTACAGCAGCACGTAGTTGCTGAGCTCAAACGGCACGCCAAAGCGCTTGCCGCCCACGATCATGTATTTGTCGGGCTCCGTGAACTTGTAGTTGCCGCCCTTGAGCAGATCGTCCAGCGGCAGGATGCTCTTGCTGTTCACGGCTGCGTAGTAGTCGATCGCGTCCATGCGCACCAGGTCGGGCCCCGCGCCGCCGCCCATCTGCGTGAAGACCGTCTTGGCAAAGCTGCCGAAGGGAATGGCGATAGGCGTGATTTCGGCGACAGCCTGGCTCTTGTTGAACTTCTCGACCCAGGCCTTGAGGCGCTCGCCCCGGCCCGCCTCGCTGAACGTGACAGCCGCAAAAGTCAGCGCCTCCTTGGTCTGCGCATGGGCCGCCATTGGCAGGCCGCCAACCACCACGGCACCCACCAGCGCCGCCATACAGACCGACAACTTGGACAGTTTCTTCATGCTTGTCTCCATCAATGCAGGCTCATGGGCCTGCGAAGCTATTTGAATGGGTAGCCTGCAGGGTGTGTCCAGCAATCAACCCAGAACAAAGAATAACGTGATATTTCACAAAAGTTCTTAGTGTTTACCAGAAGCAAAATGGAATCCAATAACGAGAAAAATAGCGCAACTCCTACTGGGCAGAGGTCACCTCCCTCTGCGCCGCCACTTACATATCAGGGTATGCTTGATAGTTGAATACATGCATGCCTCGCATGCCATTGAATCTCAGAAAGAACACTATGGCTTCGTCCCCTGGCTCCCGCTCTGCGTTGACGGCAGTTTCTGCGCCGTCGTCGGACGCACCGCGCCGCCGCAGCCAGGTCAACCTGTCCGACCAGGCCTATGAGCAGATCGAAAGCCTGCTGGTCAGCTGCGAGCTCAAACCCGGGCGCTTTCTGGCCACCCATGAGCTGCAGACCCTGGTGGGCCTGGGCCGCACGCCGGTGCACCAGGCCGTCAGCCGGCTGGCGGCCGACACCCTGGTCATCGTCTCGCCGCGCCACGGCATCCAGATCGCCCCGGTCGACCTGACCCGCGAGCGCGTGCTACTGCAGCTGCGCCGCGACATGGAGCGCTTTGTGATCCGCCTGGCGACCGAGCGCTCCGGCGCCTCGCAGCGCAACCAGATGCTGCACCTGCGCCGCCAGCTGATGGAGCATGGCGCCGACATGACGATTGCGCAGTTCAACCAGGTGGACCGGCGCATCGACCAGCTGTTCCTGGCCGCCGCCAACGAGCCGTTTGTGGAAAGCACGCTGCGCCCGCTGCACACCATCTTCCGGCGCATAGGCTGGATCTACCACATGCAGACGCCCCAACACACCAACCTGCAGAGCACGGTGGACGGCCATATCGCCGTCATCGACGCGGTGGCCAACGGCCATGTGGATGCGGCGATTGCCGCCTCGGACGGGCTGATGGACTTCGTGGAAAGCATGTTCACCGTGCTGGAGCGCGAAGTGGCTCCGTCCCTGCTGGACTGCAGCCTGGACGCCATGGACGACACCTTTGCGCCGATTGCCAGTGTTGAAAACTCGCTATAGCCAACGCCCCCACGCGCAGGGCTCAGGCCGGGATGTACCGCCCCCAGCCGGACGGAACTGGGGCAACAACTTGAGGCTTGTCGAGTAGGCTGCCTTGAGGCGTGGCTAATTGCCGAAATAGGCGAGATACCTTTCCGCCAGCCACCCCACAACAGACAGGCCCACACCCAGCATAGAGGCCGCCAGCGTCCAACGGTTTTGGCGCGAAGGCCGGAAGCGGCGCGAAACCAGCCGTGCCCAGCCATCCACAAAATAGTAGACAGGGTCGAGAGCCGCCACCAACAGCACCACGGCCAAGCCCGCGCTCTGTAAAGCACCCCATCCATCCAGGTCGTGCGCCAGCTTGAGCGTATAGACGATTGCCACCAGCCCGCAGGCCAGCAACAAGGCGCTGCCAAGCAGCTCAGCAATCGAAAAAGGGGAACGATCTTGCATACGGGGTACCCAGGCCAGGCAGAACGGATAAAGCGGCAGTGTGGCGGTAAACGTCGGCAGCAGGCCCGCATCACTTCATACAACTTCAAACTTGTTCACACCAGAGACAAAGACGGTACCATAGCCAGCGAAATATTTCGTAACACGTGCCCGTAGCCACAGGCATGCCACCCCGCCCCGCTGTGCAGAGTTCAATGTGACCCCTCGCAAGAAGACCCTTTACGAGTTCCTGAAAATACCCGCCACGGCCTCGGATGCCGATATCCAGGCGGCCTACGAGCGCACCAGCGCCCAGCTGCAAGCGCACAAGGACCGCATCAGTCCAGATGACTTTGACTTCAAGCTCAAGGTGCTGAACGTCGCCTTCAAAACCCTGTCCTCCCCCAGCGAGCGCGCGGCTTACGACGCCAGAATAGCGCCCCCCCTACCCGAGCCCGCCCTGCCGGCCGCGGCCCCGCTGGCTCTGGCGCCGCTGCCCGCCGATGCCGAAGCCATGGCCTTGCGCGCCGAAGCCATGGCGCTACGGGCCGATGCGATGACCATGCGGGCCGATGCCATGGCCATGCGCTCCGGGACCACCGCGTCCTACCCGGCCTTCCGGGAAAGCAGCAGCTTCTCGGCCCACCTGGCAGCATCAACGACCCACCGGTCCAGCTCCACGCCGCGCAAACTGGCGATGGTGGTGGGCACCCTGGTGGCGCTGCTGGCCATCGCCCAGGTCTTCACCATGGTGGTCAACAGCCGCCGGGCCGAAATGGCCGAAGCCGCCGCTGCGGCCGCCGCAGCCAATGCCCAGGCCAATGACAAAGTGCTGCTGCAGGAGTACTACCAGACCCACGGCGTACGCCCCGCGAACCGGGCCGAGCTGGAATTGCTGCAGGCCGAGGACCGCCGCAAGGAAACCGACAAGCGCCAAGCCGAACGCGACAAAAGCCGGGCAGAGCAGGACGCCAAACGCTTTGAAGAAGAATCGCGCCTGCGTGGCGCCCAGGTCTCGGCCGAGCTGCGCATGGCCGAGCTGCAAGCCAAGGAGCAGGCGCGCCGCGAAGACGAGCGCGCGGCCTGGCAAAAGAAGGAAGACCAGCGCATCAAGGACCAGATTGAGCGCAACCGCATAGAGCGGCAAAAGGCCGAGTGGAATAGTGTGCTGCGACGCTAAACCCCGGCGCGCGCTGCTGCTGGCAGCCTGCGCGGCCACGCTGCTGGCCCTGCCCGGCTGCAGCCGGCACGCCCAGATCGACGCCAAGGTCTTCGTCGGCAAATGGCATTCCTCCCGCCTGACCACGCCCTTGTATCTGTATGGCAACGGCGAATGGGAAATCCGGCAGGACGACGGCGCGGTACTGCAATACGGCGTGTGGGAATACAAGGACCAGCGCCTGTTGTGGAGCTACAAGCTGGGCAAGCAGTTTGGCCATGACGCGACTATCGTGCTGGCCGCCAGCCCGCAGGAAATCCGCCTGCAGGAGAGCGACAACAGCACCACCATCTTCACCAAGCTCGGCCCGGTGACACACTAGCCCATTCACCCGCATACACGCCCTATGGCCGAGCAACCCGCGAACTACTACGACATCCTGGAAGTCAGCCCCCGCGCCAGCGCGGAAGTGCTGCGTGCCGCCTACAAAAGCCTGATGCAGCGCCACCACCCGGACAAGCACGGAGCCGACAGCCGCATGGCGCAGCGCACCGCGCTAATCGCCCAGGCCTATGGCGTGCTGTCGGACAGTGCCCAGCGGGCCGCATACGACGCACAGTTGGCCCGGCAGCAGGCACCCAGACCGCCGCTGCCGGCCGCCTATGCGCCCAGCTACACCCGCCGCGTCGCCGCGCCCGCGTCAAAGTCGAACTGGTACCTGTGGCTGCTGGCCACGGTGATCGTCGCGTGTGGTGTTGCGATGTGGGCGCTGTCCGGCAAGAAGCCACCCGCCAGGCCGGATGCCGGCGCCGCCCAGCCGGCAGCCAGCCAACCGCTGGCGCAAAAGCCAGATGCAGCCAGCCAGCCCCTGGTCGACAACAGCAAGGCCAGCGACAGCAAAGCCGCCAGCTCCCTGCAAATCGCCCTGCTGGGCTCGGACTTACGGGTAGTCCTTGCAAACACCGAGCCACTGCCCGAGAACGTGGAAGCCAGCCGGCATATCCTGACCATCCCGGCACTCTCGGTGGACATAGGCCCGGCGGATGCCGAAAAGTTTGCCAGCGCACTCACCCAGCACAAGGAAACCGTGCTGGCCAAGCTGGCCGACAGGCTGGCCTACGCCAGCTACCCCGAGCTGAAAATTGACGGCGACAAATACCTGGTCCGCTTCATCCTTGAGGCGCTGCGCGAGATCACTGGCACCCAGGGGCTGGACGACAAGACCACGCCCAGCGCCGCCAACACCGACGCACCGCGCTACGGCATCGTCGCCGTCACGCTACCGGCGTCTTTCGGACTGCGTTAGCTTCAGGGAGATTGGCCCGCTGGCGCATATACTTCCTGCGCTAGATGCTATTTATTCCATAGCGGAATCAGAGTGTCCTGAGGGCAATCGCATCCAATGACCGATGCCCAAGACAAGTGCCAAACAGTTCAAATCCCATCCCGCATGCTTACGTTCTGCCTGCACGCCGATCTTCACCGAGGTGTCGCGCTTAAGCATCTGCAGCGTCATCCGCCTGAGCGCAGTCTGGTTATGCGGCCTCTAGACCTTGCACGGCTGCGCTGCTCTTTTGGCTTGCATGGCCTTTGAGGCTTTTGCTGTAGCTGTTGTCACCCTGCCCACCAGGATCTGGCGCTTCAAAGTGCTTTGGGCGTATCGCCATTGCGACTGACGTGTACGCTCTTGCCGTCGATGGCAACCGGTCCCCGGAACCTGTTGCTGCCACCGTTGGCAGACCTGCTCCAACCGGGAGGCATCAAGCGGTCGACACACTCTGGCAAAAGTACCGTGTGAGGCCTCGCCTTCGGGCGAAGGCACGATGTGTGCAACCCCGTGGAGGTGCAGTTCCCCAAACTCCGTCACTTCCACCCAGTTGTCTGCGCCCACGAGCTTGGCACACCGTGCCAGGAACAGTATGTTCATGACGGCGCGTTAAGCGGGGGGCGAAGGTCTTCGATATTTAGCATGTGTTGCAGCAGGCTCATGAGGGCAGCGAGGGAGCGATTTAAACTGCAAATTAAACTGCAAATTTCCTCTGTTAAGAGGGACTCCGGTTTGATGCGATTGCCCTACATGAATGGAAACGGTGCACTTCCGCACATCCGATATCTTCACTCCGAGGCGAGCGACATCGTCAATTTGAGTGATGTAGAAAGCATAAGTAACAGATATGCAAACAATGATTAATAAATGTAACTATAAAATTCATAAGGAAACTGTATACAACCTTACTTAACTTATGAAGTCATTTCCGTTCTCCAAACTAAGATTAGCCTGCGCGTACATTGTTGTTGTATTAAGTGTCATCGGGTGTGGTGGCGGCAGTGGGGGCGGAACAAACGCCAACTCAGGGCCAAGCACGACTCCTGGGGTAGATGGGGGAACAAGCCCCGCAGGCGGATCCAACTCACCTCCGCAGACATTTGCATTTTCTGCTGCGATCAAAACTGATGTATCACTTGAGCCCCAAAACCAAGTGGCTAACGCCTTGATCGGATTCGACTCCAGCGTGCAAGGCGGAAATGCACCTCTGTCATACAACTGGGATTTTGGCGATGGCAGTACAGCCCAAAGCAAAGGCGTCTCCCACCAGTTCGCAAGCGGCGGAACGTACCAAGTACGGCTAACCGTAACAGACGCAGACGGACACCAGACATCCAGCACCATGCCCTGGACCGTATCGGGGCTCAATATGCGCTTTGTTGCAGGAGTAGAAGGTGGCGCTGGTCGTAACGTCGGCACCGCAACCCAAGCCCGATTCAATAACCCATCTGGAATAGCCATTGCGCCAAATGGCACTATCTACATTGCCGACAGCAATAACCAAATGATTCGCAAAGTGCTGCCGGACGGCACAACGTCAAACTTCGCAGGAACTGCCAAGTTACGCGGCACAGATGATGGCACCGGATCAGATGCTCGATTTCAATACCCCAGCCACATTACCCTGGGTTCCAATGGCAATCTATATGTAGCCGACTACGACAGAATCCGACAAATAACGCCTTCCGGGCAAGTCAGCACGCTGGCAGGCACCGCGGGTGCGCAATCCATTGTGGATGGCCCTGCAGGCAGCGCCACTTTTAATGTCTTTCCTTCCGGCCTGGTGGCCAATAGCCAAGGTGTTGTTTTTGTACTTGATCGCAATACGATCCGCAAAATTGCAAATGGCCAAGTTTCCACCTTCCTAGGTAAAACAGACGAAGCCATGGTGACAAATGGTGATGCGTCCGTTGCAAGACTTTTGGGACCAGATGCCATAACGATTGACAGTGACGACAATCTATATATCTACGAGGCCTGCGTGGGAGTTCGAAAAATAACCCCAAATGGCACGGTGTCGACGTTTAAATCCGGCGACCTTATATATTCACCATTAGCACCCAACACAGACTGCAACGCCTATGCGGGAATAACCATTAATTCCGCACACCAAGTATTTGTAGCATCCGACAACAAGATATTTACCTACGACAGCCAAGGAGCCCCTACTGTATACGCGGGCTCCTCCGATGGAGAAACAAATGGGAACCGTAGCAGTGCCACGTTTCGAGGCCTACAGGCAATCTCCACAAATCCAGCAGGCGACTTAATAGTCGCCGGAAAATCAAATACGGTTCGAAAGATATCCACCGCTGGAATTATTACGCTGCTTGCTGGCTCTGCAAATGAAACCATTGGCACCAATCCGAATACCATATTATTTGGAGGCAGTGCTCGTATCGCCAAGTATCGAGATGGGTTTAGCGTTGCAACAAATGGCTCATGCGTTCAATTATTGAAATTAGGCAGTTTTGCTACTGAGCTAGCAGGAAACTGTGCCGTTTCAGGATATTTTGATGGCACCGGCTCCGCCGCACGTTTTGGCAATTTGACAGGAATTGCCGTTGACAGTCAAAAAAATGTATATATCGCAGACACCGACAGACAACTAATTCGCAAAATTGACACCACCGGAAACGTAACCACGTACGCTGGCATATTGGATACTGCTGGCACCAACAATGGTGCGCGCCTTAACGCGTCTTTTACAAACCCCACATATTTATCTATCGATGCCTCAGACAATTTATGGATCGCAGACAACTATGGTAAATCCCTAAGACTAGTTACTTCCGCAGGCGTGGTGAGCACTATTGCATCTTCTCCAGACTGCACCTTCACTGCAAATCCACCGTCTTGCTTTCAAATATTGGATATTGCAGCGGATCCATCCGGATTCGTTTACGTCGCAAGTGCAGCTAGGACTTCTCTATCTTTTTCGGCACCATATGTATCCAAAATTTTTAAGATAATGCAGAATGGAACAATTACTCCATTTGCTAACAATGTAGTTTTGGCCACAAGTACCGTTAGTGACGCTGGCGCTCGATTGACCGTTGATGCACTGGGTAATTTATGGGCATCAACCAGTCCGCTATCGGTCGAATCTAACTATTCCAACTTACGTCAAATAAGCGCCGCAGGCACGCTAATAAAAGAAGTCGTAATTAAGTCATTTACGACGCAGCTTTTTGCAAATGAAGCTGCTACGGAATTCTATCGGGCTATATATGGCATGGCTTTTAATGCTGATGGCTCCTTGATGATGGTCGGTGATGGCTCCGCATTTCTTGCTACCGGCTTCTAGACATTCCAACGGTTTCTAAGCCCTTTACCAAAGCGGCCCTGGCGCATTCCGTGTTGTCGAATTCGCGGGCGTACGCCGTCAAATCGCAGAGAAGAGCCTAGGCCTGCTGTCTGTGTTTTTGAAATTGCATTAAATTCAAGGAATTTAAGCTGCCAGAGCAGATAGCACCTGCGCCAGAAGCTCTTTATTCCATAGCAAACACTCAGGGCAGCGAAGCCAGCAGCGCCGCGTTGCCGCCGGCGGCCGTGGTATTGACCGTCAACGTCTGCTCGGCGCAGAAGCGGTACAGGTAGTGCGGGCCACCGGCTTTCGGGCCGGTGCCGCTCAGGCCTTCGCCGCCGAAGGGCTGGACGCCGACCACCGCGCCGATGATGTTGCGGTTGATGTAGACATTGCCGATGTGGGCGGCGGCAGCCAACGCGTGGGCGCGGCTGTCGATGCGGGTCTGGATGCCCAGGGTCAGGCCGTAGCCGAGTGCGTTGATCTGCTCGATCACCGCCTGCGGATCGCCCGACCAGCGCACGATGTGCAGCACCGGGCCGAAGATTTCCTGCGCCACGTCGCTCACCTGGTTTAGCTCAAAAGCCTGTGGTGCTATCAAGTTGCTAGCTGCTGGCGCAGATGCTGATTGCGCTAGCAAGGGTTTTGCCGTGGAGTGCAGGCGCTGGATGTGCTTCTGGATGCCGTCGAAGGCTTCCTTGTCGATCACCGGGCCCACGTCAGTCGCCCACTCCGCCGTGTTACCCAGCACCAGTTCCTTGGCAGCGCCCTGGACCATTTCGATCACGTGGTCGGCAATGGCTTCGTGCACGCACAGCAGGCGCAGCGCCGAGCAGCGCTGGCCGGCGCTGCGGAAGGCGCTTTGCACCACGGCGTCCACCACCTGCTCGGACAGCGCGGTGCTGTCGACCAGCATGGCGTTGATGCCGCCGGTCTCGGCGATCAGTGGCACGATGGGGCCGTCCTTGGCGGCCAGCGCACGGTTGATGATGCGGGCCACCGGGGTCGAGCCGGTGAACACCACGCCGGCGATGCCGGGCAGCGCCACCAGAGCCGCACCCACGGTTTCGCCCGGGCCGTGCAGCAGCTGCACCGCAGCTTCGGGCACGCCGACCGAGTGCAGCAGGCGCACGGCTTCCAGCGCGACGAACGGGGTTTGCTCGGCCGGCTTGGCCAGCACGGTGTTGCCGGTGGCCAAGGCTGCCGCGACCTGGCCCATGAAGATCGCCAATGGGAAATTCCAGGGGCTGATGCAGACCCAGACGCCGCGCGCGCTCAGGCGCAGCTCGTTGGTTTCGCCGGTCGGGCCGGGCAAGGCGACGGGCGCCATGATGCGCTCGGCCTCGTCGGCGTAGAAGCGCAGGAAGTCCACGGCTTCGCGCACTTCGGACACGGCGTCGCCCCAGGTCTTGAAGGCTTCTTTGACCAGAATGGCGCAGAAGCGCGGCATCTGGTGTTCCAGTGCGTCGGCGCTTTGGCGCAGCAGCGCGGCGCGCTCGGCGACCGGGGCTTTGCTCCAGATTTTGTAGCTGCTTGCGCTGGTGGCATATGCGCTGGCGGCCTGTTTGGCATCAAATTCTGGCACAGAAGGAACGGTCAGGTTGTCGAAGGCGGTTTGCAGCGTGGCGCGCTGGGTGGCGACTTCCAGGTCCAGGCCGGCGCTGTTCTTGCGGCCGGCGCCGAACAGCTTAGGCGGCAGCACGAAGGCCGACTCCGGCTCCAGGCGCAGGGGCGACACCAGGATTTCCTCCATACCCACCGACTCGTCGGCCAGCTGGTGCACAAAAGACGAGTTCGCGCCGTTCTCCAGCAGGCGGCGCACCAGGTAGGCCAGCAAATCGCGGTGCTTGCCCACCGGGGCGTAGACGCGGCAGCCGATCAGCGGGTTCTTCAACACCTCGCGGTACACGCCCTCGCCCATGCCGTGCAGGCGCTGCAGCTCGAACGGATTGCCGCTCTTGGCCGCCAGGCTCAGGATGGCGGCGATGGTGGCGGCGTTGTGGGTGGCGAATTGCGGGTAGATGGCATCCGGCGCGTCCAGCAGCGCCTTGGCGCAGGCCAGGTAGGACACGTCGGTGTGGTGCTTGTGGGTGAACACCGGATAGTGCGGCAGGCCCAGCTCTTGGGCGCGCTTGATTTCCGAGTCCCAGTAAGCCCCCTTGACCAGGCGGCACATCAGGCGCAGCTTGTATTTGCGGCCAATGCTGGCGATGTGCTGGATCAGTTCCAGCGCCCGGGTCTGGTAGGCCTGCATGGCCAGGCCGAAGCCGCGCCACTGCGGCTGATGCTGGGCTACCAGGGCGGCCAGGGCTTCAAATACGTCGAGCGACAGCTCCAGGCGGTCGACTTCTTCGGCGTCGATGGTCAGGTTGATGTTGGCACGGGCGGCCTGCTCGCACAGGCTCCAGACGCGGGGCACCAGCTCGGCCAGCACGCGTTCGCGCTGGGTCCATTCGTAACGCGGGTGCAAGGCGCTGAGCTTGATGGATATACCGTCATTTTTCTCAGTAGCGCCCGTCTTGTCTGCGCGAGCAGCTATGGCTTCGATAGCATTCTTGTAGCTTTGCAAGTAGTTCAGCGCGTCGGCATCGGTGCGCGCGCCCTCGCCCAGCATGTCGTAGCTATAGGTCAGCTGGGCCTGCTTTTTTCGCGCGGCATCGGCTTCGTCCATGGCGTCGCCAATGGTTTGGCCGAGCACGAACTGGCGCCCCAGCAATTGCACAGCGCGCACGGTGGCGGCGACGACTGTTTTGGCGCCGAGCTTGGTGAGCAGGCCTTGCGGGGCTTCGGCATCGGGCAGGAATTTCTTCGACAAGGCGATGGCGCTGCTGGACAGCTTGGCCAGGGTAGAGCGGCCCAGCACCTGGGCGGCACCGGTTTCATCCATGCCGTCAAAGTCGGCGCGGCCCAACTGGTCGGCGGTCAGGGCGATGGCGGTTTCGGCATCGGGCACGCGCAGCAGGGCTTCGGCCAGGCGCATCAGGGCCAGGCCCTCGGCACTGGAGATCGGGTATTCGCGCAGCAGGCTTTCCATGGCCCAGAACGGCGGCGGGTTGTCGCGCACCGCCTGCACCCAGGGGCGCGCGGGGGCGGAGGCTATGGCCCAGTCCAGCGCACCCGACAGGGCGGCAAGACGGTTAGCGACGACTTCGGCCTCGGGCCGGTAGGGGGTGGGCAAACGCATGGTGAACTCCGGTGAAATTGAGGAACAACAAATTGCAATATCCGCTAGTTTGCCGCGCACTCACCAGATAATTTCACCAAATTTTTACGGAAAACTAGTTTAAAAAACTACGCACATGCTATTGAGCGATTCCAGGAAAGGCATTGCGCAGACCCGAGATGAGCATCTCCACGGCCATCGCCGCCAGTAACAGACCCATCAGCCGCTCCAGCGCGATCAGGCCGGATTTACCCAGGCGCCGCGCCAGTGCGCTGGCCGAGAGCAACACCAGCCAGACAACCACCATGCTGAGCGCAATGGCGGCGGCCCAGGTCCAGGCACGCTCAGGCTGACGCGAGGCCAGCAGCAACACTGTGGCCAGCGAGGACGGGCCGGCAATCATCGGAATGGCCAGAGGCACCAGCACCGGCTCGCCCTCATCCTCAGGGCCGGAAAAACTCACGCCCATGCTGGGGAAGGCCATGCCCATGGCGATCAAGAACAGGATCACGCCGCCGGCAATTTCCAGCGAGGCGTCGGTAAGGTGCATGACATGCAGCAGCCGGTCGCCACCCCACATGAAGACCAGCAGAATCACCAGCGCGAAAAAGCATTCGCGGCTGACGATGGCAAAGCGCCGTTCGCGCGGCGTATTGCGCAGCAGGCTGAGCACGATGGGCACATTGCCCAGAGGGTCGAGCACGATCAGCAAGACCATCAAGGCCGAGTAGAAATCGTGCTGCATGGCGGCTAGCCGTTGCTGGGCGACACCTGGCGCATCAACGTGCTCTTGCCGAACAGGCTTTCCACCAGATCCACGGCCAGTTCAGCCGTCTGGTTGCGCACATCCAGCGCCGGGTTCAACTCGACAATGTCCAGCGAGGCCAGAAGGCCAGTATCGGCAATCATCTCCATGCACAGTTGGGCTTCGCGGTAGTTGGGACCGCCGCGCACGGTGGTGCCTACACCGGGGGCGATGTCGGGGTCGAGAAAGTCCACGTCCAGGCTGATGTGCAGATGGGTGTTTTCGTCCAGACCGTCCAGCGCCATTTCCATGGTGTGGCGTATGCCCATCTCGTCGATGAAGCGCATGTCGAAGACTTCGATGCCCACGTCATGCACAAAGCGTTTTTCGCCCAGGTCCACGCTGCGGATGCCGATCTCCACAATCTCTGCCGGGCTGATGGCGGGCACATGGCCACCGATTTCAATCAGTGCCTTTGGGCCATGGCCACACAGACAGGCGACCGGCATGCCGTGGATGTTGCCGCTGGGCGTGAGGGCTGCCGTGTTGAAATCCGCATGTGCATCCAGCCACAGCACGCGCAACTTCTTGCCGGTTTCTCGGCAGTGGCGCGCCACCGCGCTGATGGAGCCTATGCCTAAACAATGGTCGCCACCGAGCATGATGGGCAGGCGACCCGCTTGCAGCTCGAAATGCACAACCTTGTGCACGAGCTCGTTCCACTGCACCACCTCCGGCAGGTGGCGATAGCCGTCCACCGGGGCTTGCCAGGGGTTGGCGGGGCCGCGGATATTGCCGCAGTCGCGCACGTCCAGACCGGCCTGCTCCAACGCCTGGGCCAGGCCCGCAACGCGCAACGCCTCCGGGCCCATGCGGGCGCCCCGCACGCCAGCACCGATGTCTGTGGGAACGCCAATCAGGCTCACGCCCTTGCTCGAAGATGTCATGCTGCTACTGCTTCCGGTGAGAGTGCTGGTACGGATACCCCGACCTGTGCGGCCGAGGGACGTACCAAACTATACAAATCTTTCGGGTCATCCAGGCCTGGAATCAGGGCCAAGCGCTGGCCCAGACCCAACTCCTGTGCAGTGTCGCGCATAAAGCGCAGCGCGGAGTAATCCTCCAGAGCAAAACCCACCGAATCGAACACCGTGATCTGCGCATCGCTGCTACGGCCCACGGCCTTGCCGCTAAGCACCTGCCACATTTCGGTCACGGCAAAATCGGCTGGCAGTTGTTGCAGATCGCCTTCGATACGGGTTTGCGGTTCGTATTCCACAAACACGCTGGCGGCACGCAGCACGTCGGGGTGCAGCTCGGTCTTGCCAGGGCAGTCGCCACCCACGCCGTTGATGTGCATGCCGGGCTCCAGCATCTCGGGGGTGAGGATGGTGGCATTGGTTTTGTCGGCAGTCACGGTGGTCACGATGTCGGCACCGCGCACGGCCTCTAAGGTGCTGGCGCAGACCACGACCTTCAAGGCGGTAGAGCGCAGGTTGTCCACCAGCTTGGCTGTCGCCAGCGGATCGGTATCGAACAAGCGCACCTCTTCGATTCCCATCAGGTAGTGGAAAGCCAGGGCCTGGAATTCGCTTTGCGCACCATTGCCAATCAGCGCCATGCTGCGGCTGTTAGGGCGGGCCAGGGCACGGGCGGCGACGACGGAGGTCGCTGCGGTGCGGATGGCCGTGGTCAGGGTCAGCTCGCTCAACAGTTCTGGCACACCGGTGGCTACGCTGGCCAGCACGCCAAATGCCATCACAGTAGGCAAGCCGTGCAGCGCATTATTCTTGGGGTGTCCGTTGACGTATTTAAAGGCGTAGCTTTGGTCGTCGGCAATCGGCATCAGCTCAATCACGCCATCGGCGGAATGGCTGGCCACGCGGGCGCACTTGTCAAAAGCTTGCCAGCGCAAAAAATCAGCCTGGATCGTATCGGCCATGCCACGCAAGCAGGCAGACAGCCCCTTGCGTTGGACGATGCTGGCCACATCTTGGGCGCTGAGGAATTGGGTGGGTACAAGTGCGATGTTGTGCATGGTGCAGGTCTTTCTAGGAATGCACGCAGTGTCGCAACAGAGGCTGTCAATGTACATCGCCAACATTGCCATCTTTTAGATAAAAAACTATCGTTTTGATATAAATTTCTGTCGAAATGACAATTTCGGATAAAAAAAAGCCACCCGGCGAACCGGGTGGCTTTTTTGCATTGCTAAATCCAAACCGGCTCAAGCCGGCAGGGAATTAGAAAGTGTGGCGAACGCCAACTGCGAAGCGGTCAGACTTCAGATCTTCAACACCGTCTTGCTTCTGCTTAGCAAAGGTCAAACCGGTGTAAATCGAGGTACGCTTGGACAGGCTGTACATAGCGCCCAGACCGAAACCGTTGCCGGTCTTGTCAGCAACAGCGGCCTTTTCCTTGGTGGTGTGTGCGTAACCAGCAGACAACACCAGGGCAGCACCGACGGGCACGTCAACACCGATTTGCGCGGTCTTTTCCTTGTCGTCACCTGCAAAGGTGTTCTTCGTATCACGGTAGCTAGCCATCAGCTTGGCAACGCCCAGGTCATAGGAACCGTTGATCAGAGCGTCCTTCATGGTCAGGCCAGTTGTGGAGAAGTTTGTGATCTTGTCTTCTTGGTAAGCAGCACCAACATAGATCGGGCCAGCCGCGTACTGCACGTTGACTGCGGCGAGGCCTTGAGCGCTCTTGGTGGCAGTCTTGTTCTCACCCAATGCATAGCTCACCATGCCAGAGAAACCGGACAGGTTAGGCGACAAGTACTTGATCTGGTTGCCAGGGTTGGCGAGATAGCCAGACGCCAGGAACGTGTCAGGAGACAGGCCCGAGTCAAAAACGGAGTGAGCAGCGCCGTTGATTTCGTCACGAGCAGTCCAGTCCTTACCCAAGCGGACTTCACCGAAACCGCCGGAGAAACCAACCCAAGATGTGCGGCTGAAAGCCTGGCCAGCAGTACCAGACGCGCCAGTGTCAGCAGCAAAACCGTTTTCCAGGCCGAAATTGGCCTTCAAGCCACCACCCAGATCTTCAGAACCCTTAAAGCCATAACGGCTGCCAGAAACAGTGCCGCTGTCCATCGTGGTTTTGCGCAAAGCAGCAGCGGAAGAAGTTGCACCGATTTCGTCCTTGGACGAAGCCATGCTCAAATCAATAATGCCGTACAAGGTAACCGAAGACTGGGCCATTGCAGCGCCAGTAGAAGCCAGAACGGCCAAAGCAATCAAACTCTTTTTCATGGGATTTTCCTAACGGGTTGAAAAATTGGTGTTCGAAGTTTGCCCCCAAAACGCATTGCAACCCGCAATAACCATGCAATTTCTTCAGGACCTGTTGTTATTGAGATACAACTTCACCGGCCTTTCACACACCAAACGTGAGTAAGTATTTTTTTTGAATCCAATTGTTAATCTTGTGTGTAGTTGCCCAGAAAAACGTTTGTCTTGCGTATGGATTGGTCAATCTGCAACGCTCGCTACCGCCAATTTCCATGCGCAAAGTTAAAGAAGGCCCTCTCGGGTTCAAGAGGACCTTCATACCACTAGGTCCGGCTCAGAAAGAGTGATTCAGGCCGATGGTGTAAATGTCGGTCTTGACCTTTTCCCCAACAGCTGGCTTGCTTTGTGCCCACATTGCTCCGGTGTACACAAAGGTACGCTTGGACAGGCTGTACTTCGCGCCCAGACCCAGACCGTCACGTTTCGTGCCACTCACGCCATTCGTGTCCTTGTCCTTCGAATAAGCATAGCCGGTCGACAGAACCAAAGCTGGGCCAACAGGAACGTCTACACCGAACTGGAATTGGTTGGACTTCAAATCCAGATCGGTCGTGTTTTGGTTGTAGCTACCTTCGAGCTTCACGACGCCGAGGTCATAGGAAGCGTTAAACAGCACGTCTTTATACGAAGCTGCACCAGTAGCGCCAGCAGCATTGTGTGCCTTGCTGTCCTCTTGGTAGGCCAAGCTCAGATAAAGAGGGCCACCGGTGTACTGCACATTCACAGCAGCAACGCCCTTAGCGCTGGTCGTAGCCGTCTTGTTTTCACCCAATGCATAGCTGGCAGCAACAGTCACGCCACCGAAGCTAGGGGAGCTGTACTTGATCATGTTGCCTGGCTTGCCGTTGTAGGCAGCACCGTTCTGCCACACGGTGTAAGCAGGAGCCAACAGACCGTCCCACAGCGGATCGCTGTTGATAGCGGTGTCATCGTACGCCGTACCGGTATTGCCGAAATCGAACTCACCAAAAGAACCCGCCAGACCTACATACGACTGACGGTTAAAAATAGAGCCAGCCTTACCAGTACCGGTGTCCACGTTAAAGCCGCTTTCCAGATTGAAGACAGCCTTCAGGCCGCCACCCAAATCTTCAGCGCCTTTGAGCCCCCAACGGCTGCCGTTAATGCCGCCGCTCTCCAGCAAGGTTTTACGCAAGTCGTTTGCCTTTGCAGACTGCAAATTCACATCAATAATGCCGTACAACGTGACCGAGGACTGGGCCATTGCAGCGCCAGTCGAAGCCAGAACGGCCAAGGCAATCAGACTCTTCTTCATGGGAAATTCCTAATAGATGAAATTGTAAAAATTTGCAATCAAAGTGGACCGCGCACACGCCGTGCAATCACAGTCGAATCCGCTGTCATACGTTGTTGTTATTTGCGTGCTGCTTAACCACAGTTACGTGAATAACACCTTCATTACGCAAGTCCCATGCCACAAATCGGCACCGCGTTAACCCTAAAGTCAGGCGCGCTTGGCGATTTTTGGCTATTTGATGTCCATTCGCAGCAAAATGCCACCATGGACGCAACCGACCAACAGCTCATCTCCCTGCTACGCAAGGACGCTCGCACCACGGTGGCAACCCTTGCGCACAAGCTTGGCGTGTCGCGTGGCACAGTCACCAACCGGATAACCAAATTGGAGGATGCTGGCGTTATCGTCGGCTACACCATACGGCTGCGGCCCGACGCGCAACCCAACGAAATCCGCGCTTGGATGGGTATTGCAGTAGCGGGCAACGCTACACGCGCAGTCATTGACAGCCTGCTGGGTGAACCCGGCGTGGCAGCACTGCACGACACCAATGGCCGCTGGGACCTGCTGGCTGAGCTACGTGCCGCCCACCTCTCCGAGCTATCGCAGGTACTGGAACGTATCCGCTTGGTCCGCGGCATCAGCGCCACAGAGACCAGCATCCACCTTGAAACCTACCGTTTGTCGTGACCAGCACCCTTCTTGACCTAGACCGCATCGACCTGAAAATCCTGGACTTTCTGCAGGAAGACGGGCGCATATCCAATCTCAAGCTGGCCGAAAAAGTCAGCTTGTCGCCCACCGCCGTACTGGCGCGCGTGCAACGCCTGACGAAGGAGGGCTATATCCTGGGCTACGAGGCGCGGCTCAACCCCCTGCAGTTGGGGGCGTCCATGATGGTCTTCGTCGAGGTTCTACTGGACCGCACCACACCGAACGTCTTCGAGGCCTTCAAAGCCGCGGTGCAAGTGCGTCCCGAGATCATGGAGTGCCATATGGTCGCGGGCGGCTTTGACTACCTTCTCAAAACCCGCATGGCAGATATGCTGGCCTACCGCGAGTTCGCAGGCACCGTGTTGTGGCAGCTGCCCGGAATTCGCGAGACCCGCACCTACGCCGTCATGGAAGAAGTAAAGAACTCAACCCGTCTGCGCCTGAGCTGAGCCAGCATCCTTCAAGCGGCCTAGGAGCCTGTCGGACTTGGAAAGCGTCGGCTGCAAACCGACCGCAGCGGTCCATTTTTCACCGTCTTTTTGCCCCATAGCGGAGCTATGGGCCTGCAAATCCGGCAAAAACTATCCTCGCTGGGGCCGATTTTCGCTTTCGACGTTCCAAGCCCGACAGGCTCCTAGCTACGTCCACCAAAAATCGCTGTCCCTATACGCACCATGCTGCTGCCCGCCAGCACGGCGGCCTCCAGATCCGCACTCATGCCCATGGACAAGGTATCAAAGCGGTCCGCACTAGGCAATGCGGCCGCCACAATGAAGTCGAACAGAACGCGGGTCTGCTGGTGTACCACCAGTTGCTGCGCAAACACAGGCAAGGGCTCCGGAATCGACATGATGCCGCGCAGACACAGGCGGGGTAAAGCGGCAACCTGTGCGGCCAACGCCAAGACTTGCCCGGGCTCCACGCCCGACTTGGTAGGCCCGCCATCGACATTCACCTGCAAGCAGATATTCAAAGGCGGTAAATGGGCCGGACGTTGGTCGCTGAGCCGCTGCGCGATCTTCAAACGGTCCACGGTATGCACCCAGTCGAAGTTCTCTGCAACCAGCCGGCTCTTATTGCTCTGTATCGGACCTATGCAATGCCACTCCAGCGGCAGGTCGCGCAGGGCGTCCATCTTGTCCACCGCTTCCTGGATGTAATTCTCGCCAAAACAAGTCTGGCCCGCAGCGTAGGCCTCACGCACTGCGGACGCACCCCATGTCTTGGATACGGCCAGCAAAGTCACCGCATCGGTCGAGCGTTGCGCCTGCGCACAGGCGACAGAAATCCTTTCTAGGACCTGCTGGAGATTGTGGCTAATGGTCGTCATAATCAAAGCCCACAGCGTACCAAAACATCGAGGGATCCGTGGACATCACCCAACTGCTTGCGTTCAGCGTAAAAAACAAGGCCTCCGACTTGCACCTGTCCGCGGGTTTGCCGCCCATGATCCGGGTGCACGGGGATGTTCGGCGCATCAATGTGGAGCCACTGGACCACAAGACCGTCCACGCCATGGTGTATGACATCATGAGCGACAGCCAGCGCAAGCACTACGAAGAGTTTCTGGAGGTGGACTTCTCATTCGAAATTGAAGGCCTGGCGCGCTTTCGCGTGAATGCCTTTAACCACGCCCGAGGCGCCGGCGCCGTGCTGCGGACCATTCCGTCCAAAATTTTGACCCTGGAGCAATTGAACGCCCCCAAGATCTTTGCCGACCTGGCGCTCAAACCCCGGGGCATGGTGCTGGTCACAGGCCCCACAGGTTCTGGTAAATCCACCACCCTGGCGGCCATGGTCAACCACCTGAACGAAACCGAGTACGGCCACGTGCTTACCGTGGAAGACCCAATCGAATTCGTCCACGAATCCAAAAAATGCCTGGTCAACCAGCGTGAAGTAGGCCCGCACACCCTGAGCTTTGCCAACGCCCTTCGGTCCGCGCTGCGTGAAGACCCGGACGCCATCCTGGTGGGGGAAATGCGCGACCTAGAAACCATCCGCCTGGCAATGACGGCGGCCGAAACAGGCCACCTGGTCTTTGGCACACTGCATACCTCTAGCGCGGCCAAGACCATAGACCGGATCATTGACGTGTTTCCGGCCGAGGAGAAGGAAATGATCCGAGCCATGTTGTCGGAATCGTTGCAGGCGGTCATTTCCCAGACGTTGTGCAAAACCAAGGACGGCCAGGGCCGCGTGGCAGCACATGAAATCATGCTGGGCACCAGTGCCATCCGCAATCTGATCCGAGAAGCCAAGGTGGCACAGATGTACTCCACCATCCAGACCGGCAACGGAGTCGGCATGCAGACACTGGACCAAAATCTGACCGACTTGGTACGCCGCAATATCATCAGCCCGGCCGAGGCCCGCGGCAAAGCGAAAATACCGGAAAATTTCCCCGGCTGAACACTGACCATTGGAGCGCCCCATGAAGGGTATTCTCGAGTTTTTACTCAATAAAAAAGAACCGGAACCAGACGCGACCGCTCCCGACTCGGTGCTGTTCACCACGGCATTCAACGGCCAGGATGTGGACCCGTCCATGCTGGTGCCCTGGGATGCACGCGCGGTGGAAGTTGGCGCCAAGCGCCTGGCCTCGTCCAGCAGCGTCAAGCTGCTGCAAAGCTTATGGGCCAAAGACAAGAATATGGAGCACCTGGAAGCCGCCTCCATCGAGCGCATGGAGCGCTTTTGCCAGTTTGCCCTGGTACCGGGTGGACGCGACGTCATCCGCCAGGGCGAATACGGCAACTTCATGGTCGTCTTGCTCAAAGGCACCATCGCCATCGACCGGTTGCAACCCTGGGGTGAGCATCTGCGCCTGGCAGAAGCCAAGCCGGGTGACATCCTGGGTGAAATGTCACTGCTGGACAGCGGCATGCGGTTTTCTGCCTGCACCACCCTGGACGACTGTGAGATCGCCGTGCTCAGCGCCGAGTCCATGGACGACATGATGAACACCGATCCGCGCCTTGCGGCCAGCCTGATTGCCTTGCTGGCACGCAAACTCTCGCTGCGTCTGCGCGCCATCAGCGCCCGATTCAGCGACCGACCCAACTAAAAAGGCAACACAATGGAACGTGACCAGGCCAGCAAGTTCATCAACGACCTTCTGAAATTGATGGTCAGTCGCAATGGCAGCGACTTGTTCTTGACCGCTGAATTTCCGCCCGGCATCAAGGTGGATGGCAGCGTCACCAAGGTTTCGCCCCAGCCATTGACCTCCGCTCACACCTTGGCGCTGGCCCGCGCCATCATGAGCGACAAGCAAGCGGCGGAGTTTGAACGTACCAAGGAATGCAACTTTGCCATTTCCCCGGCCGGCATTGGCCGCTTCCGGGTAAATGCCTTCATGCAGCAAGGCAAGGTCGGTCTGGTGATACGCGTCATTCCCAACTCCGTGCCCACCATCGATAGCATGGGCCTGCCGCCCGTACTGAAAGACGTGGTCATGACCAAGCGTGGCCTGTGCATCCTGGTCGGCGCCACCGGCTGCGGCAAGACCACCACCCTGGCTGCCATGGTGGACTGGCGCAATGACCAATCCTTCGGCCACATCATCACCATCGAAGACCCGGTGGAATTTGTGCACGCCCACAAGAACTGTGTAGTGACCCACCGCGAGATCGGACTGGACACCGACAATTGGGACATCGCACTGAAGAACACCCTGCGCCAGGCGCCCGATGTGATCATGATGGGCGAAATACGCGACCGCACCACCATGGAACACGCCATCGCGTTCTCGGAAACCGGCCACCTGTGCCTGGCCACGCTGCACGCCAACAACTCCAACCAGGCACTGGAGCGGATACTCAACTTCTTCCCCGAAGACCGCCGCCCCCAGTTGCTGATGGACTTGTCGCTGAACCTGCGCGCCATCGTGTCGCAACGCCTCATACCACGCCAAGACAACAAGGGCCGCACCGCCGCGGTCGAAATCTTGCTGAATACGCCGCTGATCTCGGACCTGGTGTTCAAGGGCGAAGTCTCGGAAATCAAGGAGGTGATGAAGAAAAGCCGCAACCTCGGCATGCAGACCTTTGACCAGTCCTTGTTCGATGCTTACGAGGGCCAGCTCATCAGCTACGAAGATGCCTTGCGCAACGCCGACTCACTCAACGACCTGCGTCTGCAGATCAAGCTCAACAGCCAGCGCGCCAAGACCCAGGACCTGGCGGCGGGCACGGAGCATTTCGCGATTGTTTAGGCTCACCCCCAGGCTACACACTGCGTGTTTCCGCCAACCCCCTTGCAGGGGGCGATACCTACGGCCCGGCGAAGCCGGTCCCGTGGTATCCCGCGAATGAAGCCCGGCACGCTAGTTTGCGTGGGCCACTGATTTTTCCAACCTCTATCTTTTTCCTTTCCATGTCCAGCACCAACCCGAAAACCTACGATTCCGTCCTGTCCAAAAAAGTTGCCTTCATTGGCCTGGGTGTGATGGGCTACCCCATGGCAGGGCATCTGGCCTTGGCTGGGCACGCGGTCACGGTGTACAACCGCACCACTACAAAATCCATAGCATGGTGCGCAGAGTATTCCAGCACTACGGCCCCGAAACATGCTGAAACCCCACGTTTGGCTGCGCAGGGTGCCGACATCGTTTTTTGCTGCGTGGGCAATGACGACGACCTGCGCTCCGTCACGCTGGGCGCTGACGGTGCATTTGCCGGCATGGAGCCGGGTGCAATTTTTGTGGACCACACCACGGCGTCGGCCGAAGTGGCCCGCGAGTTGGATGTTGCCGCACGCCCCCTGGGCCTGCGCTTCATCGACGCACCCGTATCCGGCGGTCAGGCGGGTGCACAGAATGGCCTGCTGACAGTCATGTGCGGCGGCGACGCACAGGCCTTTGACGCCATCGCCCCCACAGCCATGGCCTTCTCCCGTGCCATCACCCGGGTCGGCGAAAGCGGCGCTGGCCAACTGGCCAAGATGGTCAACCAGATATGCATTGCCGGCCTGGTGCAGGGTCTGAGCGAAGCCGTGGCCTTCGGCCAGCGCGCTGGCCTGGACATGCTGCAGGTGCTGGACGTCATTGGCAAGGGCGCAGCCCAAAGCTGGCAGATGGACAACCGTGGCAAGACCATGGTGGCCGACAAATTCGATTTCGGCTTCGCGGTGGATTGGATGCGCAAGGACCTGGGCTTGGTGCTGGACGAGGCCAAGCGCAACGGCGCACGCCTGCCTGTAACGGCCCTGGTGGACCAGTTCTATGCCGATGTGCAGCTGATGGGCGGCCAGCGCTGGGACACGTCCAGCCTGATCAAGCGCCTCAAGTAATTCCGCTTTGCACCCACCCATGAAAAAGCCCCTGGCATCCAGATGCCAGGGGCTTTTTCTTATGGCGTCAGAACTCAGGACGCCGGCGTTGCCGTGCTCACGGGGGCAGGCTGGGGAACAGCGTTTTTCAACTCGTCCTCACTCAGCACCTCAAACACACGCACCACCTTTTGCACACCGCTGACGTTGCGGGCCAGCTCGGTGGCTCGGTCGGCTTCGCGTTGTGAAACTCGGCCCATCAAATAGACCACGCCACGCTCGGTCACCACCTTGAACACATTCGACTGCAGATCACGCGCGTCCACCAGCGCGGCCTTGACCTTGCCCGTCACCAGGGTATCCGACGAGCGCTGCGACAGCGAGGTCGTACCCAGCACCGCTACCTCGTTCACCACCGAACGCACGTTGTCCACCTTCAACACCAGGTCGTCCAGCTTCTGCTTGTCGGCTGCGGTGGGGACTTCACCGGTCAGCAAGACCTGGCGGTTGTAGCTGGTCACATTGATGTGTGCCTGCTCACTCAGCGCCTGGCCAATGCGGTTGTTGGCGCGCAGTTCGATGCCCTCGTCTTCCAGCTGGGCGCCGGAAGTACGGCGGTCCGTGGCCACCATGGCCGAGCCGACAAATGCACCGCCCATCACCAGCGGCACGCACGCCGAAAGGCTCGCACCCAATACCACCGAAGCCACACAAGTCAAATAAAACGGACGCATAGTGTCTTTCACATTCAAAGGGGTTAAAAAGCCTAAAGAGGCGCCTCAAGGTCGCCCAGCAGCTGCGAATCCACGCCGTCGCACAAGCAGTGCAAGACCAGCAAATGGACTTCCTGGATGCGGGCCGTACGGTCATGCGGCACGCAGATGTGCACGTCGGTCTCACGCAGTGCCGCGCCCATCTTACCGCCGCCCTTGCCGGTCAAGGCCACCACGGTCATCTCTCGCTCATGGGCGGCCTCAATGGCTGCCAGCACATTGGCCGAATTACCGCTGGTGGTGATTGCCAGCAGCACATCACCCGGCTGCCCCAGAGCCCGCACCTGCTTGGCGAAGATGACGTCGAAGTTGTAGTCGTTGCCGATGGCAGTGAGGATGGAGCTATCGGTGGTCAACGCAATCGCCCCCAGCTCGGGCCGCTCACGCTCAAAACGGCCCACAAACTCCGCCGCGAAATGCTGCGCATCCGCTGCCGAGCCGCCGTTGCCGCAAGCCAGCACCTTGCCGCCGCTGGTCACGCTGGCCAGCATGGCCTGGATGCCGGCCGCAATGGGCTTGCTCAGGGGTTGCGCAGACTGGTACTTCAGGTCGGCGCTGTCGATGAAATGCTGCTGAATACGTTGTTCAATCATGGTCCGCGATGATACCCCCGCCATATGTAGTCACGGTGTAGCCACGGGGTAAGCGGCGTTTCAAGCAGCGTCGAATGCGGCGCGCAGCCATTGCAGGCCCTGCGCCTCCAGCAGCACCACGTCAAAGCGGCACGGCGGTGGCGTGGCCAGGCCCAGCAGATAGTGGCGCGCCGCCAGCACAATGCGCTTTTGCTTGGTGGTGCTGACACTGGCTGCGGCACCGCCAAAGGCCGCGTTTGCGCGCTTGCGCACCTCGACAAACACCAGCGTGCCGTCCGGTGCGCGCATCACCAGATCGATTTCACCGCCGCCCCGGCCGGGCGTCCGATAATTGCGCTCCAGCAGACGCAGGCCCTGGGCTTGCAAATGCGCCAGCGCCTGGTCTTCGGCCGCATCACCAGCTTGCTTGGTGGTCGGCGCCGTGCCCATGCGTGTCAGAGCTAATTTTTTGAGGAAACCCATTGAGCGCTTCTTTTGCTTCCGCCTTGAACGCCGCCCACGAGGCCGCGTCTTCGCAGCATTATCCGGCGGGCACGCTCTATATCGTGGCCACGCCGATTGGAAACCTATGTGACATCAGCCTGCGCGCCCTGCATGTGCTGGGTCTGGTGGATGCGATTGCCTGCGAGGACACACGCCACACCCAGTCTCTGCTGCGCGCCTACGGTATCGACAAGCCATCGTCGCAGCTGCTGGCAGTGCATCAGCACAACGAATCCGAGGCCGCCCAGAACGTGGTGCGGCGCCTGCAGCAGGGCGAGCGCATCGCCTATGTGAGCGACGCGGGCACGCCCGCCGTCAGCGACCCCGGCGCCCGCGTGGCTGCCGCAGCACGAGCCGTAGGCCTGCCGGTAGTGCCGCTGCCGGGTGCCAGCAGCATCACCACCGCACTAAGTGCGGCCGGCATCGTGCAGGACACGGGCTTTGTGTTCATTGGTTTTCTGTCCAGCAAGGCAGCCGAACGCGATACCGCCGCCCAAGGCCTGCTGGCCGAACCACGCGCCGTGGTGCTGCTGGAAGCCCCCCACCGCATCGAGGCGCTGGCCCGCAGCCTGGCATGCCTGGGCGCACGCCCGATCACCATGGCGCGCGAGCTCACCAAGCAGTTTGAGGAAATTGCCACCGTGCCGGCGCAGGAACTGCCCGGCTGGCTGGCAGCCCAGGCATCGCGCACACGCGGAGAATTTGTGGTGGTGGTACACCCTGCCCCACCCGCCGAGACGCCAGAACAAGACTTGCGCATACTCAAGCTGCTGCTGGCCGAGCTACCGCTGAAAACCGCGGTGCAACTGTGTACCGACATCACCGGCCAGCCGCGCAAACTCTTGTACAGCGCCGCCCTGGCCTTGAAACCCGCGCCCGAGGAAGACTCCTAAAATAATAGCCTCCAGCGCAGGTAGCACGTGCGCTGGAAGCATATTTTCTTTAACACTTACGGCGCGGCCAGAGAAAGCTCAGCGGCTGCTGGCGTACCCGCTGCCACACGGCCGAACGCAGGCGCAGACGGTCCAAGCCGCTGACGCTGTGCGCGCCCAATGCCAGCTGCAGGGCCAGGAAGAAGCTCACTGTCAGGTTCAGCGCGCCAATCAGCGGGATCGCCGCGACGCACCACCAAAACGCCGACATAGTCCACACATGGGCGCCAAACGCCGAAGCCGCTGCCGCCAGTTGCCCGGACGACAAAGTGACGTGGCGCGCCTCCAGCCCCAGGCCCACAAAAGCCAACACCGGCGGCAACAGGCCCAGCATGAAGCCCAGCGAAATGTTCGACGCAAAGCCCGAAATATGCTCCCGCATGAAATGCGCCCAGCGGTCGGCGCGCGCCACGCCCAGCACGGCGGTGATGCGCGGGTTGTAGCGCAGGGCCGAGTCCAGGCGGTGCAGCACAAACCAGTTTTCCGTTGCGCCGGCAATCAGGCTGGCCAGGAACAGCAGTACCCCGGTAAAGGCCGCGAACAGCAAGGTGCTGGGCGTGAGCAGGTGCAGGGTCTGGAACACATGCGCGGCCTCGGCCTTGCTGATCATGGGCTTGCCGCCCAGCCACAGCATGCCAAAGCTGATCAGGCAGACACAGGGCACGACCATGCCCACATTGCCCAGTACAGCAGCCACCTGCGAACGCACCAGGTGTGTTACCTCGTCCACAAACTCATCCACGGCGCTGCCGCCGCTCAGGTCCTTGAGCTTGGCCGCCATGGCCGGCGCCGTCATCGCCGGCTGCTTGGTAGCCAGTGTCCAATGCAGCAGCTGGATCAGCACAAAGCTGGCGGCATACATCAGGCCGGACGCCATGCCGGACCAGAACGCCGTCAGGCCCAGGGCGCCGATTGCGAACTTGAGTAAGGTGGTCAATGAGGTGGCGGCCCCGCCGCCGGCGGCCTTGGCCAGCATGCCACGGTATTCGGCATGGTCGCGGGTGATGTAGTGCGCACCGGTTTCGGCACTGCGCTCGGTCACCTTGGCCGCCAGCATGGAGGCATTCACACGGACCAGAGCGCGCACGCTGCGCCGCTCCTGCCCGGCTTCGGTCAGCTTGGATACCAGGCGCGCAGCACTGGCCTCGGGTGTGGGCGACACCAGGCCATCCATCAGGTCGCGCACCCGCAAGACTCGCTCGCGCAGCTGGCGCAACATGAACACCAGGTTGATCGAAATGCCGTGCTCGTTCAAATGCGGATACACGCTGGCCGCGGCCTGGCGACACAGTTCCAGGCGCTCACGCAGGCGCTGCGCCGCAGCCTCCAGTTCCTGAGGCTCGCGTGGCGTGGCGATAAAGGCCAGGCGGAATGCATCCACATCGGCCGACAGATCGCTAAACGGCTGGGCCTGGCGCGCACCGTCACTCATGCGCAGGCGCAGCTCAGAGGCAAAGCCCGTGGCGCGAATCTGGCTGGTGCAAAAAACAATCGCCTGCAGCAAAGCGTCTTGCCACAGAGTAACGCACGGTGTCCGAGACGGTGCCGTCAGCAGCCCAGCCAGGCACTGCAAGCTGCCACTGTCCAGCACCGCCAACCACTCCGCATCGGCTTTGTCGCTCAGCACCAGGCTGAACAGCTCCGCGGCATCGGTAGTTTCAGGGGTAGCGGGCAGAATCTTGCGACCCAGGCGGCCAGCCAGCTCGCTCAGAAATGCCGAGCTATGCGAAAAACCATAGTCGGCCAGCACGGTGGTGCTGTCCACGGTCTGCAGCAATACCAGCCACCAGGCACGCAGGCCCTCCTGCAGCTGCGGCCGTGTCTGCAGCGCCTCCAGGAAAAACTGCATCCGGCGCACCGATGCGTCAGCAGAGCTGCCGTCGCCGCGTATCCAATCCAGCAAGCCAATCAGCCACAGATGGCGCTGCGCCAAGGGAGCGTTGGCGTCCAGCGTGTCGAGCAAAAAGGGAAGGTCAGATTGTGTCAATAGTGCGTTCGGAAGAGGTGTCGCTGCAGGCATAAACCTGCCAAGAGGGGAAGCGCAAACAGGGCGATGCCAACAACAGTCGCTTGAATCATAAGCGTGCCGTCAGATGAAGCATAACTGTACCACTTGGTGTTGCTGCCGGTCTCGATTGGCCCCGTCCCCATCCTGACGCAGATGTCAACCATGTTATCGGTTCAACAGCCCGATAAACGCATCTGCCGCTACCGCTTTGCTGAAATAAAAACCTTGCGCATCGGTACAGCCTCGGGATAGCAGGAAATCGCTCTGCTGCATCATTTCGACGCCCTCCGCCACGACCTTCAGATCCAGGCCATCGGCCATGGCAATGATCGCGGAAACCAGCGCAGTGGCGTTGCGGTCCTGGCCGATCCCGCGCGCAAAAGATTGGTCAATTTTCAACACCTGAATTGGAAAGCGCGGGATTTCTGCATCAAACCCGACGCCGGAACAGGCCAAAGGCGATCATCAACATCAGCACGGCAAAACCAGCCAGCCGCCCGACCTGGGGCAGCACGCTGGCAACATCGCCGCTGCGTAACAGCACATGGAGCAGGCCTTCCAGCCCCCAGTTCATGGGAGAGTAGCCGGCAATTTTTTGCATGACAGGCGGCATGACAGACAGTGGCACCATCACGCCGCCCAAAGCCGCCATCAGCACATTAAGAATAGGACCCAGGGTGGCCGCTTGCGCATGGGTACTGACCAGGCAGGCCACGGCCAACGCCAAGCTGACAGCCGCCAGACTGATCGCCAGCAGCATCAGCAGCAACGCCCCCCAATGCACACCCTGCAGCGACAGGCCTTCGCCGCCGATCCAGGGCATGAGCCAGACGCCGACCGCCAGCATCAGCGCCGCCTGCACACCGTTGACCGCCAAATAGGGGCAAATCTTGCTCACGATCAACTGCCACGGCCGGGCCCCCAGGCTACGCAAGCGCGCCAGTGCGCCGCAGGCACGCTCTTCCACGAACAAGCCAGCGATGGAGGCGACCACAAAAAACATGCCGAACACCAGCCAGGCCGGCACGTTTTGCTGCACCGCGGTCGGGCGTGGCCCCTGCGCCATGCGCTCGGCCGCCACCGGTGCATCGCCGGTCAGAGCAGAGGCATTCACATTCAGTTTGCGGGGGAGTCTGGCTACCAGGCCTTCCACTCGCAGTTGCGTGGCGATGGCGAGCAGGTTCATGCGCCTGGTTTCGAACACGCTGTTGTCCAGACCCGGCTCAGCAAGCAAGCGCACCTTGGCCTCGCCTTGGCTGCCGAGGTCGTCCATCACCTTGGAGAAACCTGCTTCAATCAGCAGCACATATTTCAGGCGGCCGGAGTGCACTTCGTCTTGCCATTTCTCGGGTAAAGGCTGCGCGGCACCGGCTTCCTTGGCCCAGCGCTCGACCAGTTGGGTGGCGGTTTTACCCTGGTCCTGATTCACGACGGCATAGGTCAGGCTCTTGATGGACGGGGTGTAGACGTCCTTCAGCGCCATCGACATGACGATGATGAACACCATCGGCATGATGAACAGCGCACCCATCCCATGGATGTCGCGCGACAGGGCCAGCAGCTCTTTCTTCATCAAGGCCAGCAGCATGTCAGTACCGCCCGGCCGCCCGTAGGCACTGACCCGCCCCCTTGGGGGGCGGCGATACGCGTAGCGATGAGCATGAGGGTTTCATCCTAGTCCCGCAAAGAATGGTGGGTCAGCGACATGAACAGTTGTTCCAGATCGGCATGCCCAAAGCGTGCATGGCTCACCACCAGGCCAGCGGCATCCAGAGCCGCAATCACCGCGGCGAAATCGCGTCGCGAAGCCAGCGTGAGCTGCATGCCCGCACGCTGGGGGCTGACGTCACCAAATGCAGACAACAGGGTTTGCAAGCGTTCAAGTGCATCACCTTCCACCGCCAGCTGCAATTGCGTAGCACCGGTGGCGAGCAGTTCGCTCAAGACACCTTGCCTCAGCACCCTCCCCTGGTCGAGGATGACGACGCGATCGGCAATGGCCTCCACCTCTTCCATGTAGTGCGAGGTATAAATCACCGCGCAGCCATCCTGCGCCAGCTGCTTGATCGCTTCGAGCAGAAAGGCCCGCGATTGCGGATCGACCCCGACGGTGGGCTCGTCGAACAGCAGCAATTCGGGACGGTGCAGCAAGGCAATGGCCAGATTGAGCCGCCGCTTGAGACCGCCGGACAAGCGATCCGCGCGCACCGTGGCGTAGCGCTCCAACTGGGCGAACGCCAAGCACTCAGCGATGCGCAATTTTTTTGCGCGCCCCGACAAACTGCCGGTGCCGGCGAAACAAGCCAGATTCTCAGCCACGCTCAAGCTGGGATAAAAAGCGTATTCCTGCGGCGCCACGGCAATGCGTGTCGGCTGGCGGGCGCGCTCCGCGTCCAAGGGTTGTTGATCGAGGGTGATGTCGCCTTGCTGGATCGGTAGCAGCCCGGTGAAATGCGCAATCAGCGTGGTTTTGCCGGCGCCATTGGGGCCCAGCAAGCCCAGCACTTCGCCGCGCCGGGCCTCGAACGACACGTCCTCCAGCGCCGCCACGTTCGCGGTGGGATAACGAAAGCTCAGCTTGCGGATGGCGAGCATCAGGCCACGGCGCGCTTCAAGGTCCGGAAGAATTCGGTCTCGTGCTCGGCCTGGGTACGCAGCATCTCGGCCAGCCGCTTCGGCTCGAAGAGCTCGCGGCCTTTGATCATGCGCGCCGCCTTCAGGGCAAATTCACGCCAGCCATCGCCGATTTCGTTCAGGCGTTCCGACAAGCCTGCAAGCTCGGCAAGGCCGGTGATCTGGGCCGCTTCCTGCAAAAAGGCGGCATAGATAAAACGGAAACCCGCCCCGCCGGTGCCGATCTCTTCCTGCATGCGCACGATGTTGCCGACGTAGTTGAGGCTGTGCTCCGAAGTGTCAAGCCGGGCGACCTTGTTCGCCAGCATGCGCATGCCCCGCACGCCGATAATGGGAATGGGGCCCAACATGATGCGCACCGTTTTCTTGATCGCGCTCTTGACAGCTTGCGCGCTGACTTCGGTGCGGCCGATACGCTCCAGGCAATACAGCATGCCCTTGGGCGCAAGCACGCCTTTGGCAAAACGGGCGCGCTGCAGGTCAGCGCTGGCACAGCGTTGCGGTAGATCCGCTACCGGATCGCTGATCAGATAGTCGTCGCCCTCTTTGCCATACACCAGCAAGTTGTGCGCGTTGAAGTGAAAGCGCATGTCTTCGGGGAAATACGGCAGCCAGAACACCGAGGTTTGCAGGCCGACCACCTTGCTCTGCGCCAGCAAGGCATCGAGTCTGCGCATGCCCGCGTCGGGGGTACTGAAGGTTTCGAAATTGAAATGCGCCTGAAACGGTTTGCGCATGCCCTTGAGGATGAACTTGGGCGGCATGCGGTACGCGATAAGCGGAAAGCCGGTGAGCTTGACAAAGGGCAGATAGGCGAATGACAAGGCTGAAGACAAGCCGAAAGCCATGGCTTCAGAGAGCTTCACGCCGTGGTGCGTCATCAGGTTCGCGGCGGCGCCGCTCTCGCAATGCGCAGCATGTCGATGCTGGAAATTCTTGGCGATGGTACTGATGGTGCTCATGGCAATACCTGTAACTGTGCGACGCTCAGACCGAGCGCTTCGGCGTAACGAGCCAACACGCTGGGCGATAGCCGCTTGAAACGTTGTGGGTTGAAGTGTCGGCGAATACGCCATTGCCAGAGGCCGCTGATTTGCGACAGCAGCGGCACATCCATGCGCCGCGCGCACATCCAGTACTCCAGCGGTGAACTATGACCAGCAAGCACTCGCTGTTTGGCATCGTCGGTCAATGCGGTCATTCTGTGGACGGCCTGCAGGGTCACGGTTTCATCCACCTCCGAGCCGCGCGAGGGAACAATCACCATTTTTCCAGAGGCATCTTTGGCATACAGCGCCTTGCGATGGCAGCCCAGCGTACGGTTGCCTTCTTGCGGCACGTCATTCACGTCCATCAGACAGCCTCCATAAAGATGAAGCCACTAGAGAATCGGCCGCTTTCCGGGATAAACATCAAGATAGTATGGCCCTTCTGGATACGTCCGGAACGGAACAGCTCATCGAGCATGATGAAGGCTGACGCAGAGCCGGTGTTGCCCTTTTCGGCCAGGTTGGTGAACCAATTCTCCGCGGGAATGTTCAAGCCGGCTTCGGCCACCCCCGCGGCCAGCGGCTCGGCGAAATATAGAGAAGAGTAGTGCGGCAGGAACCAGTCGATGGGCCGGTCGGCCAGCCCGTGCTTCTTCACCAGCTCGCGCAGCGGTTCGGTGAGCGTGGCGCGCACCACATGTTCGTTGAGCAGCTTCACATCCTGCTTCACCGTGAACACGGAACGTGTCGCCAATTCCTGGTTCGAAAACAGCTGCCATCCGGTCAGGGAGTCATCGTCGTTCTTCTCTGCGCCGGAATACATGCAGGCGGGAAGTTCATGCGCGGCGGAGGACAACTCCACCCACAACACTTTCAGGCTGAGCGGCCCGCTTGGCTTGTTCTCCAGCAGCACGGCACCCGCGCCGTCGGACAACATCCAGCGCAAGAAATCTTTCTCAAAGGCGATCTCGGGTCGCTCTTCCAACGCATGGACTTTGTGCTCAGCTTCGGCATCGAAGTTGCGGGCGCGCAAAGCAAGCGACGCCATCTCGGAGGCCACCGCCACGGCACGCTGCGCATCACCCGCACGCACCGCCAGCCAGGCGTACTTGAAGGCCGCCCCACCGGCCAGGCAGATACCTGCCAACGACACCACTTCCAGCCGTGGCCAGCCCAAGGCACCGTGCACCATCACACCATGCGCCGGCATCAATTGATCGGGACGCGAGGTGGAGGCCGCCAGGCAGTCTACGGCGCCCACATCGCCCAGGGCCCGCACCGCTCTGGCGGCTAACTCAGCGTTTGACATCACCGGCTCGCCCGTAACACGGTCAAGCGCATAGTGGCGACTCTGGATACCGTTGTTGCGCAACACGATACGCCGAGCCCGTGAGGCACGTCCACCGATCATGCCAAGCACCGCTTCCATGTCGTCGTTGGCCACGGGCTCCAGTGGCAGGTAAGCCGACGTGCGCGTCAGAAAAACCTCATTGCTCATACACAGACATCCTCTCATTACCGGAACCCGACGGCGCGTCAAACGTTTGCTTGAGCACGGCGAAGCGCCGTAGCAAGAAAGGCCGCAGGAGAGTCTGTATCAGCAAGCTCAGAGGCACAACGGTCAAAATCAAGGTGACCAAAAAAACGACATACAAAACAAGGAAGGGACGACGACGCAACTGCCCGGGTTCACCCACGGCGCGCAGCAACTTGCCCCATAGGTAGAAGCTACGCGTTCCGGCCTTCTCGCTGAACAGCAGATGCGGATCGGCATCCACCGCTTTCAAGCCGGTGAGAAGGGGCGCAGTGCCACACTCCTGATCGTTTTTCAAAGCGTCGCGCAGCGCAAAACCAAAGCGGCTTGTCGCCTTGATGCTGTCGGCATCCACACCTGCTGCCGGCAGCCCCGGCAGGAAATCGCGCTTGCCGCTGAAAAGCCACAATGGTGTGGTAAACAAGGTGGTCATGGTGGGGCTGGGATCGACTAGCGCGACGTTGTCAAGCAAACGCGCACCACAGGCTTCCAGCAGCCCCTTCATCTTGCTCTGCGCCAGCAGCCACATATTGCGGCAGGCAATGACGGTGACCACCGGCTTGCCTGCCAGCAGTTTCTTGGCCAGCGGGTGTTTAAGGAAAGCGGTGACCGGCAATGATGGCGCGAGAAACCAGACTTGGTACGGCAGAATCACCAGATCGAAATCCTCATCTCCACTCAGGGACATCGGCAGCAAGGCTGGCGCGACCATGTGGGCAGCTTCGGGAAAGGCATCGAAGAAGCTGAAAAAACTCCACGGAAAAGGATAAGGCGCAATCGGATGCAGGGTCTCGATATGGACGGCGATGCTGCTGTCCCGTTGCAGTGGTTCGACGATACGCTGTGTAATCTCGGCGAGCTGCCCGGTCTGCGAGTAGGACAGCACCAGGATGCGCTTGACCGGGGCATGGAAGAGGGATTCGATTGTGTTCAATGGCGCCATGCAACGGTTATGTCATCTCTGGTTGATGGAGATTGAAAAATGGCACAAATTTTATCATTTGCTCCCTTTGCTCCCTTGGGCATTCTTACCCCCCATCACGCCCCACCAGGCAAGAACATTGCATCTGAAAATGCAGGAACAAGACCCTGTGTTTGCGGCCCGCCACGGCGAAGACGCACCCAGTTCGTCGAGCCACGATTCGCATCGTCCCCATTACTTACGTCGCCCACATCATCCACCCAGCCGATCAGCGCGCCGCCATCACCGGCCTGGGCTTCCGCCAGGCGCAGCAAGTCCTGTGCCCGCGCTCCCGCGAAAAAGCAGGCATGGCCTTCCCAGTTCAACTGCGCCGACACCATGGCCAGCAACTGGCTCGGCTGTGTCTGCAAGAACGTCAGCGGCATCGGCAGACCTGCACGCATCTGCTCCAGGGCAATACCGGTCGCGACATGGGTGCCGCTCCGACTGGTCAGCAGCAGGATTGCATCCTGTGGCAGGGTCATCTCACCCGCATCCGCCATGCAGCACAAGGCGCCATACAGCCCCAACTCCGCCCAAGCACCGATGCGACGGGGCTTCGCGACCAGCTTTTGTGCCAGTTGTTCGCGCCAGTCTGCGGGGGGCGGCGCGGCGATGCAGCGGCCACTGATGAAGAGGCCTTTCATGCGCGCTCCAGCACGACTGCGGCATGGCTGCCACCGAATCCGAGTATGGTCGCCATAACACGGCGCACAGAATCCGGCTGATGCGCGACCAGATCGACGCCTAAGGTCGTATCCACCGTATCCGGATAGGTGGGCCATGCACCGTGACCGTGATCCAGGCAGGTGGTGAGCAGCGCGATCTCCGCCGCGCCGGACGCGCCCATGGTGTGTCCGATCGCGGCCTTGAGCGAGACCAAGGCCGGCATGACTTGAAACGTTTCATGCAGCCCTTGCGCCTCGACCGCATCGTTGGCCGGGCTGCCCGCAGCCTGCACCTTGATGAGATCAATTGCGTCCGTGGTCAAGCCGCATTGCGCCAGTGCGCGTTGGGTCATGCTCGCCACAACCGCGGCCGAAGCCCCGGTCGGTTGCTTGCCATCCACCACATTCGCACCGCCCAACATTTGCCAGCGCGACGACTCGCGTGTAGAAAGCCTCAATGCTGCGACCGCCTCACCTAATACCAGGCCATCGCGATGCGCACCAAAGGGTTGACTGCGGCTGGAGGAAAGCAATTGCAGGGCAGCAAAGCCGCCCAAGGTCAGCTGGTTGTCCAGCTCCAGACCCAGAACCAGCGCCTCATCTTCCTCGCCTACGCTCAGCAGGGCATGGGCCGCGAGCAGGGCATTCAGGCTAGAGGTGCAGGCCGTGTTGACCAGGTACACCGGCCCCGTCCAGTCCAACCAGGCCGCGATCCTGTCGGAGAACGCGCTGTAGTCCAGTTGTGCGGCGCCATGTTCCACGGCCCCGATGTCGAACGACGAAGTGGCGATGAACAAAGCACCACCGCAAGCCTGTTGCGCGCCCGCCTCAGCCCCCACGCGCTGCACGAGCGCGCGCGCGCGCTCGTTCCAATCATTGCCAACGCAAGAAATGGCGCAATAAGGGTAGCTGGCAGCGCCCTCCCCGTTCAATGAATAATTTGCCGTAGCGAAGCCGCCTTGGCGCAGCGCCACCAGCGCCTCCCCCAGCTCCAGTCCCAGCGCACAGGCCAGTCCGCGACCCGGGAGATACACCGGCTTCATGCAGGTTGGTGGCTACGTAGATATTCGGCCAAGGTCTTCAACGAGACCAAAGCGCGGCGCGTGTCTTTGCTGTCAGGCATGCGTACACGGTATTTTTTTTGAATCGCCATGGAGATCTGCAAGGCATCGAGCGAATCCAGATCCAATCTTGACTCAGGGCCGAACCACGGCTCGTCGTCGTGCAATCCGCCGACAGGTTCTGCCTTGTCGACAGCGGCAAGAATGTGCGCTTTAAGTTCAGCGCGAAATGCGATGTCGTGATCATTCATGGTTTAAAGAAAGCCCGCCACTTCATATGCATGGGGTTCATCACCTTGCCAGGCCATATGGGATAAATATCAATCATCGCACGCCATGAACGCCACATTTCATTTTTAAACCTGGCCACCCATACCCCTAGTCTGCCGTACTGACTGCAGCTTGCGATCGAACCAACGCGAGGCCAAGGCAAACACCATACCCAGCACAGCACCGGCCAGCACATCCAGCGACACATGCTGCTTGGTGGCCATGGTGGAATACAAAATGGCAATGCCCCACAATATCTGAATCGACTGCGTACGCCACCCCAGGCGCGCCTCGCACGCCAACCAGTACAACCAGAAACTCGCATACACCGCCGCCGCCACATGCAGCGATGGACAGGCGTTACCGGCCGCATCCACCCCTTTGAGAAAAGCTACTTGGGGATACTGCGCCCAATCGATATCGGCCGGTGGCACTGCAGTCGGAAACCAATAAAAAAAAGACAAGGCGAGCAAGCACATGGCGCCAATCCAGAACCCGAAGTTAAGCAGTCGGGTACGCGTTGGCATCAAGGTCACCGGCAGCGAACAATAAATCCAAAGTGACAAATAAGGAATCAGGGCCAGTGGTGCAAAACCGATCCAGTGGTCCACCACCGTCAGCGGCATGATGGTTACCGGGAACGCTGGGTTCTTCAGCAAAAAGAAGTAAGCCCAAAAGAAAAGCGACATGAATGCACTGGTGCCAATGAATTTGAACCAGAAGTCATTCAAAAATTTTTTGCGCCAATCAACAGCAGGTTGGGCATGGGAATTGGTCGGCATGCTGGTGGGTTAGAATTAAAGCTATTTGTGATAGCGACCAAATCGCGCATTGCTACAAATTGCAACAAACTCGGCAGCAAGAATCTTTAACTAGAAGCGCTGCCACCGGTATCAGGCCATGTCGCGCCGCGAACCGATTATTCCACGAAACCTTTTTGCACAATGACTAACCCATCCAGTGCCGCCAAGACCATTGCAGAACTTGAGCACGAGGTTGCACAACTCATAGTCTCGGCGCTGAATCTTGAGGTCGCACCAGAGAGTATCGAAGCTGACTCCGATTTGTACGGCGATGGTTTAGGCCTGGACTCCATCGATATCCTGGAAATTGCGCTGGTGGTGTCCAAACAATATGGCATTCAGATGAAGACCGAAGGTGACGACAACTTCAAGATCTTCAAATCGCTGCGTAGCCTGAGTGCCTATATCGCGGACAAGCGCACCAAGTGAACCGGCTCACGCGGTTGTTGGTGATCGCGACGATCGCCATCGCAGGCGCTGCATATCTGGTTTTCAGCCACCTGCTGACCATCGACGAACGCCCCAGCTTGCTGATGCTTGCGCTGGGCGTCACACCGCTGACGGTCATGGCCTTGCTGGCTGCATGGCATTCCCGCATTCGCTGGTTGGCATTGGCCCTGCTTGCCGCACTGGCGCTTACCGTGCTGCTGCATCTCGATGAGTTGCGCAACCACATCAACTGGCTGTATTTCGTGCAGCATGCCGGCACCATGGTTCTGCTGGCCACCACATTTGGCAGTACCCTGGGAGGTGGTGACGCCGACGCACTGTGCTCACGCGTCACACGCCTGATGCTGCAGGGACCGGCCGATCCGGTCTACATGCGCTACACATGGAAAGTCACGCTGATCTGGACCGTGTACTTTGTTGCCAGCGGAGTCGTGTCGGTGGGCCTGTTCTTCTACGGGCCTATTACCGCCTGGTCCTACTTCGCCAACCTGCTCACCCCTGTGATCGTCGGGCTGATATTTGTCATCGAATACCTGGTTCGTGTGCGGGTGCTGCCTGACCGCCCCCACTTCAGCATCGCACAGACTATCAAAGCCTATCGATCCTATGAGCAGCGCTGACATGCCATTGCCGACATTCCTTCTCCGACTGCAACTGTTCGCCGCCTTCGCCGGCATGGCCTTGTGCGCCAGCAGCCATGCCGGAGACTGGGCACTATCCGATCTGATGCATTTGCTGGCCCAAAAGAATTCCAGCAAAGCCAATTTCGTCGAGAAAAAGTACATTGGCATTCTCGACAAACCATTGGAATCTTCCGGTGAACTGTCCTTCGATGCGCCCGACCGCCTGGAGAAACACACCCTCAAGCCACGCCCGGAAACCATGCTGCTGGACGGCGACAAGCTGACCGTCACCATGTATGAAAAGCGCCCCCTCAACCTGCGTCTGCAAGAGCACCCGGAAGTTGCCGCTTTGGTCGAGAGCATCCGGGGCACGCTCAGCGGCGACCAGACCGCCCTTGAAAAGAACTACACCGTCGACTTCACCGGCACGCAAGACAAATGGCAGCTGACACTGACGCCGGTGCAAAAATCAGTAGGCAAGGTCGTGCGCCAAGTCCGTATTGGCGGTGCCGACGCGAACATCAAGGCCATCGCCTTTGACCAGGTCGATGGTGACCGCCTCGAAATGACGATCTCCAATAAGTGATCGCACCTTGAACAGCACAAGGCCAGCGCAGACCGACCCCACGAGGCCACGCACCTGGCGCCCCGGGCCGTTTCTACTGATCCAGCTAGCGCTGCATGGCGCAGCACTGTTGCTACTGGTAATCCACCCACAGGAATGGCGTTGGGCTGCAGCCACCATCTTACTGAGTCAACTGATGTTGACCGCTGCCGGCCTGTGGCCACGCAGCACCTGCCTGGGTGCCAACCTGGTGCGTCTCCCCAACGCCGCGGTGCAGCGGGCCGAAGTGGCCATCACCATCGATGACGGCCCCGATCCCCAGGTGACCCCGCAGGTCCTATCCATCCTGGCGCGGCACGGCGTCCACGCTACGTTTTTCTGCATTGGCGAGCGCGCCGCTGCGCATCCAGAACTGTGCCGAACCATGCTGGCTGCCGGGCACCGCATTGAAAACCACGGGGCACGCCACCCGACACTCCTGTCGCTTTCAGGCCCCACAGGCTGGCGCCGCGAAATTCTGGACGGTCAACACATCCTGCAGCGCATCACCGGCCAAACTCCGCGCTTCTATCGCGCAGTCGCCGGCCTGCGCAACCCCTTTCTGGACCCGGTACTGCATGGCTTGGGCCTGCAGCTAGCCAGTTGGACGCGCCGTGGTTTCGATACACGGGAGCGAGATCCTGACAAAGTATTGCAGCGACTGACCCACCAACTCGCCGCCGGCGATATCTTGCTGCTGCACGACGGCAATGCCGCACGCACGCCTGCGGGCGAGCCCCTGATCGTGAGCGTGCTACCCAGGTTGCTGGAGGCCATCCGGGCGCGCGGACTATCGCCTGTCACGCTGGCCCAAGCCTGTAAGCAGCCCTGAAACTGAAACTTCTGGATGTGGGCTGCCACTGAGCGCAGGCGCCCCGTTTGGCAGCGCCTTGCGGACCGAACACCTGCCCTGGTCAAGTAAAATTTCAGCGTTCCATCATGTGAATTTGCCGTGCAGCCATTATTAGTAAAAACATTCACGACCACCACCGCATTGGGGCGCGGCATTGCCGACACCCTGAGTGCGTTGCGCGCACAGCGCAGTGGCCTGCAGGCGCGCTCCTGGGAAACGGTGAACCTGCCCACCTGTGTGGGCGAGGTCGACGGCCTGGATGCGGTGGCCATGCGCGCCGACATGCAGGACTTCGACTGCCGCAACAACCGCCTGGCCCAGCTCGCCCTGGAGCAGGACGATTTCATGCAGAGTGTGCAAGCCGCTGCCGAACGCTACGGCCGAAAACGCATCGGTGTGTTCCTGGGCAGCAGCACTTCGGGCATTCTGAGTTCGGAGCAGGCCTATCGCCAGCGCGACCCTGTCAGCGGCGCCCTGCCCGTCAGCCACAGTTACCGGCATACCCACAACATGTTTTCCGTGGCGGATTTCGTGCGCCACTACACCGATATTCAGGGCCCTGCCTACGTGGTCTCTACCGCCTGCTCGTCGAGTGCCAAGGTATTTGGCATTGCCCAACGCATGATCGGCTGCGGCCTGATCGATGCAGCGGTGGTAGGTGGCGTCGATTCCCTGTGCCTGACAACCCTCTATGGCTTCAATTCGTTGCAGCTGATATCCAGCCGCCCCTGCATGCCCTTTGACGCCGAGCGCAACGGCATCTCGATTGGCGAAGGCGCCGCCTTCATCTTGCTCGAGCGTGCCGACCAGGCCCAGGCGGACGACATCCTGCTCAGTGGAGTCGGCGAATCCAGCGACGCGCACCACATGTCGTCACCCCACCCCGAGGGACTCGGGGCGCGCCTGGCCATGCAGGCCGCCTTAGACATGGCTGGCCTGCAGCCACAGGAGATTGGCTATATCAACCTGCATGGCACCGCTACACCCAGCAACGACGCCGCCGAAGATTTGGGCGTGACCGCGGTGTTCGGCACGACCACCCCATGCAGCTCCACCAAGGGCCATACCGGTCATACCCTGGGAGCCGCCGGCGGCGTGGAAGCCGTGATCTGCGCGATGGCACTGCGTCATAACTTTTTGCCTGGTGGCACCGGCACCAGTACCCTCGATCCACGCCTGCATTGCAATTACCTTTTGGCGAACCAGGAACTGGCAATTACCCACGCGCTGAGCAACTCCTTTGGCTTTGGCGGCAGTAATTGCAGTCTGCTGTTCTCCAGGAAAAGGGCATGACAGCCCTGCAGGTCTTTGTTGAAGGCGTCGGTTTATATGCACCTGGGCTCGATGGATGGGCACACGCCCGTGCCGTGCTCGCCGCGCCGCAAACCTACCATGCGAGGCCTTTGCAGTTGCCCAGCGTCGACTCCCTGCCGGCGGCGGAACGCCGTCGCCTGGGCATCACAGTCAAGCTGGCCATGGCGGTTGCTTATGACGCGGCCCTGCAGTCGCCGATCGATCTGCAGCATTTGAGCTCGGTGTTCGTATCGAGTGCCGGCGATTGCGACAACTGCCACCAGATCCTCGAAGCCCTGGCATCAAGTGACCGGGCCATTTCACCCACCCGCTTTCACAATTCGGTGCACAACGCGGCAGCCGGGTACTGGAGCATTGCCACCGGCAGCCGGCAGCCCTCCACCAGCCTGAGCGCGCATGATGCCGGCTTTGGTGCCGCGCTGCTGGAAACCGCCAGCCAGATCCGAAGCAACGCCCAGCCCTGTCTGCTGGTGGCGTTCGACACGCCCTATCCGCAACCCCTGCATGCTCTGAGCGGCGTCGCACACCCTTTCGGCATGGCCCTGCTACTGACACCGGAACGTAGCGCCACCACCCAGTGCCGCCTGACGCTGTCGCTGACCCAGGAAGCCGCCCACACCATGCCCATGCCCACCCCGGACCTCGAAGCCATGCGCCGCAACGTGCCCGCCGCGCGCGCACTGCCGCTGTTGTCGGCCCTGGCCATGCAGCAACCGCAAAATCTGATGATCGAATACCTGCCGGGGCTCAACCTTGCCGTCACGCTGCAACCATGAAGATCGACCGGACCTGGATTCAGCGTCACATTCCACACCAGGGCAGCATGTGCCTGCTGGAAGCGGTCAGGCGCTGGAACGACTCCGAAATCCAGTGTTGCGCCCACAGCCACGTGGCACCCGGCAACCCGCTGCGCAATGCGCACGGACTGCCCATCAGCGCCGGCATTGAATATGCGGCGCAAGCCATGGCGGTGCATGGCGCCCTGTTGGCTCCGGTGGACCAACTCCCGGAAGTCGGCTACCTCACCAGTGTGCGCAACGTGGAATGGTGGGCACCCAGGCTGGACGATGCGGGCCCTGAGCTCACGGTCCAGGCCAGCCGCATATCCGGAAACGAGGTGAGCCTGCTGTACGACTTCAGCATCCTTTGCGGTGACCGCCTGCTGCTGCGTGGCCGTGCTGGCGTGATGCTCAAGCCCCCGACAGCCCACCAGAATCCCCTTGCTCCCCTGCCATGAATACGCTGCCCCTACTACCCCTACCCGAATCACTGGCCACCCGCACCATCGCCTACCGCAACCAGCGCCCGGTCAGCCAGGCCGAGTTCCTGCGTGACGTCCTGGCCCTGGCTGCGCAACTGCCGCAGACCGGACATGCGTTCAACCTATGCAAGGACCGCTACTGGTTCTCGGTCGCCCTGTTTGCAGCCATCAGCCGCGGCGTGGTGAGCCTGCTGCAGAACTCCACGGCCCCCGAAAACATGGCTGCGCTGTACTCCGACTTCCCTGACGCCATCTGCCTGGACGAGCAGGTCACACCGGTGTTGGCGCAGATACCCAATGTGGTGGTTCCGCAGGCGGCCACGTCGGCATACGACGCCCCCCTGGAAATGCCACTGATACCGCGTACCCAGCAGATCGCCCGCATCTTCACCTCGGGTTCGACCGGCAAGCCGCAGGCCCATACCTTGACCTTCTGGCGCATGCACAAGTGCGCCATTGCCGAGGCCGAGCGCATGTGGGAGACCGCCGGCGGCCCCTGCTCGGTGCTAGGCACCGTGTCACCCCAGCACATGTTCGGACTGGAAGCGACGGTGCTGCTGCCCATCTTTGGAGGTGGTCAGTTCAGCGCGCGGCAACCATTCTTTCCAGCCGACGTAGCCAGCGCTCTGGCCGAACTGCCCGAGCCACGCCTGCTGGTTTCCACTCCCTTTCACTTGCGCAAGCTGATGGACGCGCAGATCCCATTGCCACGCGTCAGCGCCGTGCTGTCGGCCACGGCACCGCTGTCACTGGAACTGGCCAAGGAGGTCGAAGCCCAATTGAACGCGCCCATGGTGGAAATCTATGGCTCCACCGAAACCGGTGCGCTGGCGACCCGGCGTCCGACCCAGGGAACCGAATGGGAAACCTATTCCGGCATTACGCTGCGACAGGACCAGGGCCAAGACCAGACCTGCGCCCATGCCGAACACTTCGACGCACCACAAACACTCAACGATGTGGTGGAGCTGCTGAGTCCACACCGCTTTCGCCTGCTGGGTCGCAACTCGGACATGATCAACATCGTCGGCAAACGCAATTCGCTGGCGTTTCTCAACCAACTCCTACTCAGCCTGTCCGGCGTGGAGGACGGCGTTTTCTGCATGCACGAAAGCGCATCGGCCGACGAAACACCGCGGCTGATCGCCTTTGTCGTGGCCCCCTCGCTGACGAGCACAACCATCATGGCCAACTTGCGCCAGCATGTGGACCCGGTATTTCTACCTCGGCCCCTGGTCTTTCTTGCGACCCTGCCGCGCGATGCCAACGGAAAAGTAACCGCATCGACCCTGGCCGAACTGCGTGCCAAACACCTTGCCACGAAAACCTGAGATGCCCGTCGTACCCCTGCCATTTGCCGCGGACCACCCGGCGTTCCCGGGCCATTTTCCGGGGCGCCCGATCGTGCCCGGCGTGCTGCTGCTGGATTGGGCGCAAACAGCAATTGAAGCCCAACTTGGCCATCAGGTCCAGGCCCTGGCCGAAGCCAAATTCCACAGCCCTGCTACCCCCGCGGATGCACTCGAACTCGACTTTGAAGTCGGCGTCTCCACAGTGCGCTTCGAAATCCGCAGCGCAGCCCGCAAGATTGCCAGCGGCCGCTTTCCCTTGCCCCCAAGTGCCGCCGCATGAGCGAACCAAACACTTCCAAACAGCTTGACGACAAGCTGGCGTGGATGCAGCGTAAGGAGCGCGGCAGCTTTTTCCTGCTCCAGCTGATGAGTCGCATTTCCTTGATTTTTGGACGCCGTCTCTCGCGCGCCGTAATCTATGGCATTGCCCTGTACTTTCTGCTGGCCGCACCAACCGCCCGCAAGGCTTCACGCAGCTACCTCGCTCGAGCCCTGCAGCGCCCCGCTACATGGGTCGATCTGTACCGACACATCCTGGCGTTTGCAAGCACCATCCATGACCGGTTCTACCTGCTCAACGGCCAAGTCAATCTGTTTGACATCCAGGTGTTTGGTGCAGAGCCGATCATCGACCACCAGGGCAGGGGCAAGGACCACGGCATGCTGCTGTTCGGCGCGCATATGGGCAGCTTCGAAGTCTTGCTGACCCATAGCCGCAGCAACCATCTCGACTCCTGCGTTGCGATGTACCCAGAAAATGCCCGGCAGCTCAATCGCGCGCTGGCGGCTATCAATCCAGATGCAATCACCGGCATCATTGCGTTGGGCCAAATCGACTCCATGCTGACCGTCCACCACAAGCTGGAAACCGGTGCCCTGGTCGGCGTCCTGGCCGACCGTGCGACCGGCCCGGACCAATACCTCACACTGCCATTCTTGGGAGCACCGGCACGCTTCCCCACCGGCCCCTTTCGCATGGCGGCCATGCTGGGGCGCCCGGTCTACTTCATGACCGGACTGTACTGCGGCGGAAATCGTTATGAGGTGCACTTCGAGCCGCTGGCCGACTTTGCCAACGTCACACGCAAGCAGCGCGATGAGGCGGTCCGCGACAGTTTGCAAAAATACGCCACGGCGCTGGAGCGGCACTGCAAGGCAGCGCCCTACAACTGGTTCAATTTCTTCGAATTCTGGGAGCCAGCACCATGAAAAACAAGCAGCATGTGCTGCCGCTCGTCCTCTGGCTGGCCGGAATGCTGGCCTGCCTGCTGGTGATCGTGCAAACCCACTTCGTGGCGGATCTATCGGCATTCATGCCCCGCACGCCCAACGCGCGCCAGCAACTCTTGATCGACCAATTGCGCCATGGCGCGGTGGCGCGGCTGATCATGATGGGCATCGAGGGTGGGGATGCCGCTGAACGCGCCCGCCTGTCACGCGCCCTCGCCAAGGAGCTGCAGCAGACCGGCCTGTTTGTCGCAGTGCAAAACGGGCAAGAAGAAACCCAGGAGCATGACCGCGCCTACTTCTTCGACAACCGCTATCTGCTCAGCCCGGCAGTCACGCCCGCGCGCTTCGAGGCCGACGGCTTGCACGCAGTGATCAGCAGCTCCATCGACGCGTTGTCCGGCGATGCGGGGATGACCATCAAGCGCCTGTTCGCGCGCGACCCCACGGGTGAAACCCTGCAACTGCTGGAGCAGTTTTCCGGCCTCAGCCAACCACAGAACATCGACGGCGCCTGGGCCTCGCGCGACGGAAAACGCGCCTTGCTGCTGGCCTTTACCCAGGCCGCCGGGTCCGACACCGAAGCGCAGTCCCAGGCGGTGAGCACGGCCCGCAGCTTGTTTAGCGCGCTGCCTGGACGCAGTGCGGACGCCCGCCTGGTGATGAGCGGTGCCGGTGTGTCATCGGCGGCCTCGCGCAACACCATTGAAGAAGAGGTCGGGCGCCTGGCCACCGCCAGTTTTGTGCTGGTGGTTTGCCTGCTGCTGGCGGTGTACCGCTCACCAATGCTGCTGGTATTGAGCCTGCTGCCCGTGCTGTCCGGGGTGGCGGTCGGCATTGCCGCGGTGAGCCTGGGCTTTGGCCAGGTGCACGGCCTGACGCTGGGCTTCGGCACCACCCTGATCGGCGAAGCAGTGGACTACGCGATCTACTTCTTCCTGCAACGCGGCAGCAGCCAGATCTCGGGCAGTTTCTGGCGCACCATCTGGCTTGGCGTGCTGACCTCGATCGCCGGTTTTGCCGCCCTGCTGAGCTCCAGCTTCCCCGGCCTGGCCCAGCTGGGCCTGTATTCCATCAGCGGCCTGGTGGCCGCCGTGCTGGTCACGCGTTATGTGCTGCCGGTGCTGACACCACAGCAATTGGCCTTGCGCGACCTCAGCCGGGTTGCCGCCAGGCTCGATCACGCCATCGGGCGCGCCGCCGCGCTGCGCTGGCCGGTGGCCGTGTTGGCACTGGTAGCCACCAGCGCCGTGCTGCTCCACCACGGCAGCATCTGGAACCGCCAACTCTCCGGCCTCAATCCGCTGCCAAAGTCCGAACAGCGGGCGGACGAACAACTGCGCGGCGACCTGGGCGGAACCAATACACGCTACATCATGGCGCTGACAGCCAAGAACCAGGAAACCGCGCTGCAACAGGCCGAAACGGCTGGCGCCGTGCTGCAAGGCCTGACGAAAGAGCAGGTGATCGCCGGCTTCAACTCCCCCGCCACGGTACTGCCCAGCCTGGCCATGCAGCGTGCCAGGCAAGCTGCACTACCCGACGAGGCACAGGCACAGGCCCGGTTGCAGCAAGCGCTGCAAGGCTTGCCGGTGCGGGCCGAGCGTCTGGGCGCGTTCCTGGCCGACCTGCAAACCGCAAAGCAACACCCGCCCTTGCAGCGCGTGGATCTGGATGGCACCTCGGCGGCACTGATGGTGGACTCGATGCTGGTGCCGCGCGCGTCGGACTACCTGGTGTTGATGCCCGTGCGACCCATGGACGAAGGCCCATTGGCGGACAACATCCCGCTGGACCAGGTGCATGCTGCGCTGCGCGCCAAGGGGTTGAACGACGCCGTCGTAATCGACATGCTGGAAGAGTCCAGCAGCCTGTTTGATGGCTATCGCCACGAGGCCCTGTGGCTGGCGAGCCTGGGCTGCCTCTTCATCCTCGCGCTGCTGATGGCTTCGCTGCGCTCCTGGGTTCGCACACTGCGGGTGGCCGCTCCGCTGGCTTGTGCCGTGGTGTCCGTCACCGCGGTTCTGCTGCTACAAGGCACCCAGCTCACCATCCTGCATCTGGTTGGCTTGCTGCTGGTGGTTGCCGTCGGCTCCAATTACGCCCTGTTCTTCGACCGCGGCGCACAGACCGGCAGCGCCTCCTATCGGCAGCAAACACAAGTCGCCCTGCTCGTCGCCAACCTGACGTCGGTGGGTAGTTTTGGTTTGCTGGGCCTGTCCAAGGTACCGGTACTCGCAGCCATCGGCAGCACCGTGGCGCCGGGCGCTTTTCTGGCCCTGGTCTTTGCCGCCATTCTGACGCGGGAACGCGTGGATGCGCAGCACACACCCTGAGACCACACGCCTCCTTCTCGGATTGATTGCAGGTGCCAGCACCTACAATCATTGGCTAACCACGGTAGACGGAGAGAAGACCACAGATGCAAAGCGCGATTGATCACAGATGACCACGCACAACATCTACCTCGACGGTGTCGGACTTCTCGGGCCTGGCCTGACGAGCTGGGAACAAGCCTGCGACGTGTTGACCGGACGACAAGCCTATGTCGCGGCGCCTACGGCATTGCCCGCGGTAGAAAAGCTGCCTCCCGCCGAACGCCGGCGGGTCGGCACGCCCGTCAAGCTGTCCATGGCCATCGGATTGGCGGCGGCAAACCATGCCGGAGCTGATCTTGCCCAACTGGCCACGGTGTTTTCCTCGACGGAAGCCGACTGCGACAACGCCCATGCCATCCTGGAAACCCTGGCCTCCCCCGACCGCGCCCTGTCCCCGACTCGCTTCCACAATTCGGTGCACAACGCAGCGTCCGGCTACTGGGGCATCGCCACCGGCAGCATGGAGCCCAGCACCAGCCTGAGCGCCTTTGATGCCACCTTCGCCGCCGGCCTGCTGGAAGCCGCCACCCAAGCCATCAGCAGTGGCAAACCTTGCCTGCTGCTGGCCTATGACACGGCATATCCCGAGCCCCTGCAGCGTCTGCGGCCGATCCCCGCTGCCATGGGTGTGGCCCTGGTTCTCAACCCCCGCCAGACGCCGACCGCCCGCGCACTACTGAAGCTGACACTTGGCGATACCACCGCGACGCGCATGCCCGAAGACGACCTAGAGCAGCTGCGCCTGAGCATTCCGGCTGCACGCAGCCTGCCCTTGCTGGCCCTGCTGGCGCAGGCTCGCAGCGGATCGGTGGTGCTGGAATACCTGGACACGCTGCGACTCGGCGTCGAGGTCTGCGACATCAACCCCACTACGCGGAGTCAACATCCATGAAGCGCGCCCTGGTCACCGGTGGCAGTGGCGCCATCGGAGCGGCGATCTGCCGCAGCCTCGCAGCCGATGGCCTGCATATGATTGTCCATGCCAACCGCAACCTCGCCAGCGCCCAAAGCCTGTGCGACGAACTGAAAAGCAGCGGCGGCTCGGCGCAGGCCGTTCAGTTTGACGTGACCGATGGCAGCGCCACCCAGGCCGCACTGGAAGCCCTGCTGGAGGACGGACCGATCCAGGTGCTGGTGAACAACGCGGGCATCCACGACGATGCGGTATTTCCCGGCATGCAGCGCCAGCAGTGGCACAGCGTGATCGACGTTTCGCTGCATGGCTTCTTCAACGTCACGCAACCGCTGTCGATGCCCATGATCCGCAGCCGCTGGGGCCGCATCATCAGTGTTTCTTCGATTGCCGGCATTACCGGAAACCGTGGCCAGACCAACTACGCCGCCGCCAAAGGCGCGCTGCACGCAGCGAGCAAGTCACTCGCGCTGGAGTTGGCCACACGCGGCATCACGGTCAATGCCGTCGCCCCCGGCATCATCAGCTCGGACATGACCAAAGACGTCTTTGACAGCACCGCCATTGCCAACCTGGTGCCGATGAAGCGTGCGGGCAAACCGGAAGAAGTTGCGGCGCTGGTGCGGTTTCTTGCCTCGGACAGTGCGGCCTACATCACCGGCCAGATCATCTCGGTCAACGGCGGTATGGTTTAACCTACCCCACAGGATGCAAGCCCGTCACCTGAACGCTGCAAACCTGAGCGCCACGAACCTGAACGCAACAACCCAGCGCACAGTGGACAGTCCCGTCGAATTTGCGGACAGCCGAGAACGTTTTTTTGCAAGCCCGCTTGCCAACACCATCTTGCGCTGGTGTTTTCCTGGTCTTTCCCGACAGGCCGTCATCGAGCAGACCAATGCCTTCCGCGGCACAGAGGACTTCCAGTTCGCCTATGTCAATCCGATGCTGCAGCGCATCCTGCGCGAAACCTCGCAAGGCCTGAGTATTTCTGGGTTGGACCGGCTCCCGATCGATCGCAAGTTTCTGTTCATCTCCAACCACCGCTGTATCGTCATGGATGCCGCGCTGGTCTCGCTGAACCTATTGGCCAGCGGACGTGGCACCTGCAAGGTCTGTGTTGGCGACAATCTGATGACCACACCCGGTGTTTCCGAGCTGATGCTGCTGCTCAATGGTGTGGTCATCAAGCGCAATGGCGCACGCCGTGATGTTTATGCCAACGCCCGGCAGGTGGCGGCCTACCTGGCTCGGCAAATCGATGAACAGCGTTATTCGATCTGGTTGTCGCAAAGCCCCGGACGCACCAAGGACGGCAACGACCACACCGACCCTGCCATCATCAAGATGCTGGGTCTAGCCGGTGCACGGACCTACACGGATTTCGAAAAACTACACATCGTGCCGGTTGCTGCCTCCTACGAATTCGAGCCGTGTGCCATCCAGAAGGTGCGCGAAACACTGCTGCGACGCACATGCGGTGAGTACAACAAGTCCGCAGGCGAAGACGTTGCGCAAATTCGTGACAGCCTGGTCGCAGACAAGGGCCATGTCCACCTGGCGTTTGGCGAGGAAATCCGCCTGGACGACGCCCCCGACGCCGACGTAGTACAGAAAGTCACGGACCGGATCGATGCACAAATCTGGAACATCTATCGCGTCTGGGACAGCAACCAGATCGCCCATTCCCTGCTGACCCAGGGCAACTGGGACCTGGGCACACCCTACGCACAAACATTCATGGACCTGATTGCCAGCCAGGTGACGGAGTTGACCAACATGGGATTGCCGAGCACTGCAGCGCGCGAAGCGCTCTTGCAGCTGTATGCACAACCGGTGTTCAACGCGCTAGGCGCCGCTGCCTCCCACTCCTATTCAAGGTCGCAGGGTAAGGCGTAGCCGCTGCGCTGGAACCATGTGACCAGGCTACGAAAATTGTCCTGCTGCGCAGCCGACAGCTTGGCAAACGTCTCCTTGGCACGTTGCAGCGTCTGCGCATCTATCGGGCGTTGGAATGAGCTTTTGAACACCACCATGAACGGCGCCAGCACCGTCACATGGCGTTTCATGTCCAAACCCAACGGTGCCACGGCAGCCGACAACTCTTCCACACTGAATGCGGCCCGTAGGGAGTTGAAGTAGTCCTCGGTGAATTGCACCGACTGCCGCAGGTCATCGGCAAAGAAGCGCTGGGTGCGGATCAGCTTGAGTCGCCCGAAATCCGTCAAATAGAAGCGCCCTTGCGGCGTCAACACGCGGCGAATCTCAAGCACCGTGGCGTGCAGCGCCGCCTGGTCTAGTAGATGGTGCAGGGACATGGTGCAAATCACGCAGTCCATGCTGGCATCTTCCAGCTTGGTCAGGCGGACCATGTCGCCGTGCACCAGTTCGACATTGCTGACACCTGCGCTCGCCAGTGCGCTCTGCGCACACTGCAGCATGGTGGGCGACGCGTCCAGGCCGACAAAGCGCGCGTCAGGATTCAGGCGTGCAATCTGCATCAGTTGCTGGGCCGGGCCGCACGCCAGATCCAGCACCCGATCGCCCGGCTGCAGGACCGCGCTAATCTGCAAGGCGTTGTACAAATAAAGAAACGCCAATGCCCCGTCTTGTTCGCCGGCCTGGGCAAAAGACGAAGTCTGCGCCACGCTTTCCATGACCAGGTCAGGTTCCGGCACCCTGGGCGGCTTACGCCAGGAAATTCGTTCGCGAAGAAGATGGGCCAAGACTGTTATGGACATATGCCTCTGCAGATTCTGGCCGATTCAAGCACTCAGTTTTCTAATGATCAGCGCCGGCAGGCGCAGCACGAACCCAATCATCAAACGGATATGCATCCAGGTCAGCAGCAGGTTGTCGCGACGGTAGTTGAAATGGGAAACCCCGCCCTCATGCGCCTGCAAATACTTCACCGGCGCGGGCAGATTGACCGGCACCACACCGCGCCAGCACAAGCGCACGGCGGCCTCGGGATCAAAATCAAAACGGCGCATCCAACGCTGGCCCCGCATCACGGCGCGTAACGGAACCACCGGATAAACACGAAAGCCGTACAAGGAGTCGCCTATGCCCGCCCACAAGGTTTCCAAATTTGCCCACCAGTTGGATATCTTGCGCCCCTGGACGCGCAACGCCGGCGCGCTAGCATCGAATACCGGCACACCTAACACCATGGCCGCGGGTGTCGCCTGGGAGCAACGCATGAAGGCTTCGATGAGATTCGCCGGGTGCTGCCCGTCGGAGTCCATGCATAAGGCATGGGTGAAACCCTGTTGCGCGGCCTGTTCCAGCCCATGCAACACAGCCGCCCCTTTGCCCTGGTTTTGCGGCAGCACAAAGACCCGCAGGCCGTCGTCCAGGTCGGCCATTTCCAGCAGGACGGCGGCGGTGCCGTCGGTACTGCCGTCAACCACCACCCACACCGGATTCCAGTGCGCGCGGGCCTGTGCCACGGTCTCATAAACCCGGGCGCCGGAGTTGTAACTGGGGATCAGCACCAGGTGGCTGGTGGACGGCCCTATACGCTCGGTGTGCATCGATCAGGCTCCTCCGGAGAGAGGCGTGATTTCACTACGAAAATAATCATGCAGGGTCACCGTGAATGCCTTGGGGTTGCTTGGTGGATCAAAGCGCCGGCCCAGACGGATGCGAAAGTGCATCGGCATGTCGGGTCGCTTCAGCCATGGCCAGCCCTTGCCCAAAAACCGGCTGTCCTGCTCGATGATGATGGTCTGAATCGGAATACCGGAGCGATAGGACACATAGGCCGCACCGATATGAAACTCACCCAGCGGCATTGGATCGCTGCGCGTCCCTTCGGGAAACAACAGCAATTGACTGCCGTGGTGCAATTCGTCCACCGCCAGATTGACCGAGCCAAGAAACAGGTCGTTGCGAATGTACCCTGCCAGACGGGCACCGGCCCCCCACAAGGGATTGCGCATCAGCGAGGCCTTGAGAATACAGGTCACATTCGGCAGCCGGGACAACACCATCAGCGCATCCAGCAGGCCCGGGTGATTGACAGCCAGGATCAAAGGACCGGCGCCGCGTAGGGCGTCCAGCACAACAATGTCGAAATGCGCCAGATCAATGACTTCCAACAGCCAAAGGTAGGCCCGAAACCCAAGTGTGGCCATGCGGCGCCCCGCCCACATGCCCCAACGGCTTGGCAAGACCAGGCTCAAGGGCAAAGCCAGAGCGGTCCAGGTCAAACACCCCACACCCAGTATCGCAAGTGCGAAACGCAGGCGAGCAGCAGCATACAGATGGCGAAAAAACAGCATCAAAAAAGCAGTATCCAACAAGCGTTAAACATCATCAACCGACCGCACGAAATGCCAGAACGGCGTTGCTGCCCCCAAATGCAAAGGCGTTGCTGATGGCCGCCTGCAGCGGTACATCCAGCAGGGCGCCACCCATCACATGGCGAACCCCCAGGCAGTCCTCGGCAACCTGCTCCAGATGCGCGGTGGGCGGGATCGCCTGCCGGGCCAGTGCCAGCACGGTGATCAGCGCTTCGATCGCACCGACCGCACCCAGCGAGTGTCCATGCATCGACTTGGTGGCACTCACCGCCAACTGCTCTGCATGGGCACCGAAGACCTGCCGGAGTGCATTGATTTCAACCGGATCGCCTTCCACGGTGGCCGTGCCATGGGCATTCACATAGCCGACTTGTGACGGTATGAGTTCAGCTTCACGCAGCGCCGCCCCGATGGCCCTGGCTTGCCCCTGGGCATCGGGGCGCACCAGGTGTGTATGGTCACAACTTTGCCCAAACCCTGCCAGCTCGCAGTAGATGCGGGCGCCACGCTGCTGCGCATGCTCCCAGTCCTCAAGCACCAGCGCGGCAGCCCCCTCGCCCAGCACCAGGCCCTTGCGCCCTTTTTGAAAGGGGCGGCAGGCACGGTACGCGGTTTGTTCATCACCTGTTGCCACCACGCGCATGGCCTCCCAGGCGCGCATGATAGTAAAGGCCAGCGGAGACTCGGAGCCACCGGCGACGATCAGGGATGATTCACCGCGTTGAATGCGCCGAAACGCCTCGCCAATGGAAACGGTTGAAGAAGCGCAGGCCACTGAATAGGTGAGGCAGGCACCGCCCAAGCCCAAAGCCATGGCGATATGAGAGGCGGCCGCATTGTTCATCGCCATGGGCACCGACAAGGGGGAGACCCGCTGTTTGCCACGCAGGTACATGTCTCCGTAGCCCTTCTCGTACGTCAGCATGCCACCTGTGCCTGTGCCCCAAGACACACCGTATTCGTCAGAGCCTGCCCCTTCGCGCGCCAAACCGGCATCATCCCAGGCAGAAAACGCCGCCGCCACACCCAACTGGCTATAGCGATCAGCCACATGGGCAATCAAATGGCCAATCGACGCTTTAGCGTCAAACTGGGCGCAGGTCACCGCAGGCTGCACCAACCGGGATGGCGAGGTGGGATGCTCGTAAAGACGGATAGCGGAATCGCCGCGCAACATACTGGCGAAGAAGTCATCGGTGTCTCCACCAAAGGGACTCACCATTCCGACGCCTGTGACAGCAACTCTACGACCAGGCCCCTTGCTCATGAATGCTGCGAGTGAAATCAGTTGGTTATTGTTTCCAGTGTGATCCTCCTCAACAAATCACCTGGGCCGCACACAGCGGTGTGCAGAAGCGTTTGATTCTAAAGCACGTGAAATTCCTGAAACCGTCGGAATAATCCAGGAAAATCATCCGGCGACGGCTGGGCGCACGAGCGGATCGATGCAGCGGCCCGGTTTTCAGGCCTCCGTTCGCTGAGCCCGGCTCCGATACAATTCATCACCACAATGTCACACCAGTAGCCAGCATGTTATTTGATCAAATCAAGAATTATTTAGTGGAGACGGCGGGTGTTGATCCCAAGAAATTTGAAGATCCGATATTGAAAGTTGCCGATCTCGAACTGGACTCCCTGGGTTTGGTCGAAATGCTGTTTGAAGTCGAAGACAAATACGGTTTCCAAATTCCGGACCCCATGGTCTTTCTGCCCATGACCTTTGCCGAAATGGTTGCAGCCATCAACACCATGGTCCAGGAACACAGCAAGCTCCAGGCTACCAAAAACTAATCAACGCGCTGTGAATAAAGTAGTTGTCACCGGCTCCGGCATCATTTGCCCTCTGGGTGCCGACAAGGCCAGTGCATTTGCCGCTGCATTGGATGCACGTAGCGGCATTGGAGCCTGCCCCGTAGATATCGCCGCCAGGCTCCCCCACATCGTTGTGGCGCAGGCCAGTGTCTCCCCGGAAACCCTGCTGGAACAAGCCGACCAGGGACTCGACCGTGCCACCCAATTTGCGCTCGTAGCCACCGCACAGGCCATCAGAGAGGCCGGGTTTGCCTATCCGCCGACCGATTCGCGACGCATTGGCGTCTTCGTCGGCATCGGCTTTGGCGGTTCGCAAACCAGTGACAGCCTGTATGCGCGCTTTTACAAGACGCTGTCCGACCCCAGCCTGAAACACAAAGACCCCACCGTCATGCATCCGCTCACGGTGCCACGGATCATGGCCAATGCCGCCGCTGCAGCCATTTCCATGCGTTACGGACTGCACGGCCCCAGCAACACCTATTCGGTAGCCTGCGCATCCTCGGCTATAGCCATCGGCGAGGCATATCGGGCCATTCGCCATGGCTATCTGGACGCAGCGGTGGTGGTCGGCACCGAAGCCATGCTCAATCCTGGCGCCATGCTGGGCTGGAACGCGTTGCGTGTCATGGCCAAGCCTTACGCCAACGACCCCTCTCGCAGCTGCCGCCCGTTTGCCAAGGATCGAAACGGCTTTGCCATTGGCGAAGGCGCTGCAGCCCTGGTCCTCGAAAGCGCCTCCCGCAGTACCGAGCGCGGAGCCCAAGTACTCGCAGAGTTGGCCGGCTACGGCTGCAGCAGCGACGCGCAGCACCTGACAGCGCCCAGCATCGACGGCCAAGTCCACGCCATGCAGCAAGCACTGCAGGAAGCCGGCCTGGCCCCGGAACAAATTCAGTATGTCAATGCCCATGGCACCGCAACCGTCGCCGGTGACGTCATTGAAACCCAATCCATCCACAAAGCCTTTGGCAGTGCCGCTCGGCAGGTGGCAGTAAGTTCGACCAAATCCATGCACGGGCATCTTATCGGCGCGGCCGGTGCCCTGGAGCTGGCGCTGAGCATCGAGGCATTGAACAGTGGCTCCCTGCCACCCACTGCGTACCTCGACAACCCCGATCCGCAATGTGATCTGGACTACATCCCGCTTCGGGCCCGCCACGACTGTCACGTCGAAGCGGTGATGTCCAATTCCTTTGCCTTCGGCGGCAGCAATGTATCCCTGGTGGCACGTCGGTTTACCGCACCATGACGCAACCCATTCCCGAGTTTCCATTCACCCTGGACCATACGGCGATTGAAAAACTGCTTCCCCATCGCGGCCCCATATTCGCATGCAAGCAGTTGATCGCACGGGGCCCACGCGTCTACACGGCAATCGCCAACTGGTCACTGGACAACGCGATGATCCGGGGACATTTCCCCGGCTATCCTCTGGTACCCGGAGTCATGCTGATTGAATCCGTGACCCAACTTGCGGGTGCTGGATTGCTGAGCGCCGATCCTTACGTGCAGTCATTACCCAGCGAACGCATCGGCGTGTTGGCCTCCGTACGGCGCTGTGCCTTCAAGCGTCCGGTGCTGCCAGAACAGGACGTCACTTTCGAGATCACCTGCCGCCAGATCGGTGCTGATGCAGTGCAGATCATGGCCCAGGCCCTGGTCAAGGGTATCGAAGTGGCTCAACTGGAAACCCTGATGGTCTACGCCGACAAGACGCAGCTCTCGGCCTCCATAGGCTGGTCTACCTGAGTGTTAGAGTCGATCCAGTCTTGACCAGCTGACACGAGATCACCTCTTGCCGATTGCGTTGTCACGCTCACCAAAATCGACCGCACACAGCACATTACAAGAGCGGATTTCAGCTCTGAGCAATTGAAGATTCGATCGTCGGCCAGATGATCGCCTGAGCGACGATTACGCTCTGACCATTGAACGTTGCGGAGGGTGAGCCATAGAGTTTGTACCCCAGGGCAATTGCCTCACTTACACGCCTGCAGAACGTGGCGTCATCTACGCCGGTGAGGATGCGGTAGGCCGGGAGACCTTCGGGAGGGGTTTGCATTTGGATCAATTCCTGACTTCTGCGGCACGACATGCTACCCGACTACAAAATCATGCGGCTCGCCTGCACGTGTTCGCTACCGCACTTGAGGCTCTCAATTCCCACGTAAGCCTCCCCTCGTGCTGTTGAGATGCTGTACTAGAGACTGACCGACACCATACGGACATTAGCATCGGTGGTGTGGTGATTGCCCCGCTGGTAGCAGCGTTAATTCCAAGAATTCAATGTCCCATGAATAGGCTTCCATCGCTTGAAGGCACCCTGAATTCTGATCGCGCGCTGCGTAGTCAAAAATAGGACGACGCAACGCGGCGATAGCCCACGCTACACAGAATGTCGCTGGAATCATAACTGTTCCGTACAGAGAAGCATAACTGTGCCACCTCTCGCAAGCCACACAAGAACAAGCGTAGGCCCAGAGCGCGCCATTTCAGGCAATTGGGTCTCAATGCCAATCCGTGATCCGCTAAATAGCTATCACGCAACTCTCCCCAGTCGTGTCAATTGCCTTGCCGCAAAAATCAAAAAAGAAAGGAATGTGAAATGACCGAGCACATAAATCCACCCAACTGGATTGAATTCAGAAAAGAGAGCTGTCAAGATGGAGAGTGCAGTGAAGATTCAGATTTTCAAACTTGGATGAAGCAACTCGGAAATTTTGTTTCTCAAGAACTGGGAAAGTATCCCACAATCAAAATCCATAGTTACCAATTGGGTAATCGCATTTACTTGGCTATCGATATTTTTTCTTCAAACGACGCATCTTGTATAGCGATCACCATTTTTCTAAGTGGAAGTTCTCTCCACATTTTTGGCCCTACAATAGATCAGTTTGACATCACACTACCAGGAATTATTGACGCCTTATTTTTTATCCAATTTCTATTTAGGCGTCTAAACACATATGAAATAAAAATAGATCAAGTTTTTTTGGATTTTGAAAATGCAAGACGCATAACAACATGAGACAGTGTTGAAAATACAGCCTCATAACCTCTTTCGCTTCGTTTCAAGCTGCCTATCCAGTAGACCTTCAGGTAAGCACCTTTGCCTCTATTCTTCTCAGCCTCGTTGACAATTTTTCTAAACTTGGATCCATGTCGAGAATCTTTTATAGCGGTTGACGAAACGTAAAAACTAATTGGCACTTCGGTAGTCCCCTCATTGCCACACTCACTGACTTTGTCATAAAAACTCAACAAGAATCCTGTCGAATAATTTTTTTTGAAATATGCACCACCGTGGTATATAGCAAAGCTATTTTTAGCCTCAAACGGAAGTTGTTGAAAAGCATCACGAAAACTTAGCCGCCCATACCCCGCGATAGTAAATTCCTCCGTCAATGCATTTTCGCTCAGCAACTCTTCGTAACAACTAACCAGAGCCTCAAGGCTGGTTGCCGTAGATCCGGCACCTCTTGCATATTCAAGACGCGCTTTACGCCGAGCAATAGGGTCATCGATTCGGCGAATTCGCTCCAGCAGAGCTACAACTTCGTCTGAAGCCTCATTTTCAACGACTTCAGGAATAACAAAACGGGTAACCAAACGAGTCATTTTTCGCTGCAACGTTCGTGCCGCGTCTACCTCGTTGCCTTTTTCTATCAGCCTCTCTTGAAGCGCCGAATTCAACTCAACCCATTCGCAAGTAAATAGGTGATCATCCAGTTTACGGTAATGAGGACTTTGAATTACCGCATGCTCTTCTGGCAGCTTGTAGTGATTTGCCCCGGTAATGCGAACCCCAGTCTCTTTTTTACTGATCCGACATATTGGGTCAGAGCATAGGAAGTTAAATTTCTCGTGTCTATCTTGTGCCGCAAATTCTCGACATGCTTCCTGTATATTAACAACACGCCCCAATTCAATACAGTACGCCAAATCTATTCTCATCGATTCGTTCCTAACAAGCTGCTAAAAAGTAACGTTCATCTTCAATCGGTCTAGCGTGCAATTCCCGACTACCGTCGTAAAATATTTTTTCCTTGCAATTTAAGTTTTAAGCTGCAATCCACACTTCGGAATATTCTGTTAATACGCAAAAATGATAGATGCAAACCACTAGAAACGCTCGGTCCATTTAATGGCGCTTCTGTGCCTTTCGGGCCTTCGTTGAACCAGCAATCTTTGCGGCCTGTCGTTGTCGCTGCTGACCAAGGTTTAGAAGAAGAAAAACAACCTTTACCTCACCAAAATCTGCGGAGTATCGCGCAATGAATCCCGGAGGCCGCGAATCGTCATGAGGGATCAGTTCACGCCCAATATAGGTAAACCCCTGAGGACTGGCGGCCTCGGCCGATGTCTCCAAGAACCGCATGAGCGCCTGCTTGTCTTCGACATACGCGTAAGTGAGATGGAAAAATATCCTTGGATTGCCGTACCCAAGTAGCTTCTGAAAATGACTTTCAAGATCTGCCCTCATCGCGTTCTGGGTAAGAGGCTTGTCACAGATTACGGCCTCAATCAGGGCCAGGACAGAGCTGCCCCAGGTAACCAAAAGATCTCGTTCGCCTGCGTTGCCCTTCTCGCTGAAACCTCCTTTTGATTGATCACCAACCGACCACCCTAGAAATTGGACACGAGCCGCTAGCAAGTGCTGGATAAAGGCACTTAGATCGTCCTCGATGGCGTCAATCTGGACGCCTTTCATCATCGGAACCAGGGATACGATTGCATCGGCAGCGGCCCGGACATAGTCGACCAACAAAGCTTCAAACGGATCTGCGCGTCGTTGAAGTACTCTAGCTTGGTCAGTGGGATTCATCGTCCGAAACCGGGCAATCGCCGATGCGACGTTATCAACCATATCCTCATATACAGAGACATCAGGTACCGCAAGGAAAGGTGCGCCGCTGGCGATGTGACGTCGTGCTGCCGACAGTACAGGAGATCCGCCGAAGGTGTATTCAGCGGCGTCTAGCGCCGCAGTAGCCTCCGATTGCCGGCCTAGCCTGGCCAGCGCTATAGAGCGATAAGCTGCGGCCGTATCATGCAAGCGATCAAATGCCACGGCAGATAGAACGCCAAGGGCCTGCCCAGGCTCAGCTAGAGCGAGCAGCAACATGGCACGATTGCATTCCAAGGCCTCATCTATGGAAGCTGCTGGGAGCAGCCCAATCATCCGCTCGACTTCCTCAATCGCCTTCTGTCCCCTGCGGATATGCTCTCCGTTTAATAGACCAAAACTATCTGCCTGAAGCAATTCGCTGATTTCAGCTGCAAACCAGTTTGTGGCAAAACTAAGTGATGGACGTTTTTCGAAAAGCTCTGCAAATAACGTTCTTGCCCATGTGGGATTTGGATTTTCCCCCTTGAGTGCCACAAGTGCGCGAAATTGCTGCAAGGTTTCAATTGCCGCCACCTGGTCCAGCGGCGAAGGGAGACTCGGATCAGCCATGGCCGCAATCGCAGCCCAATCCTGCTGCAGAAAATGTAGGCGAAGTTGGTTCTGAAAACGGATGAGTTCGCGCCCAGCGGTTTTCCCGAATGTCTTTAGACTAGCCTCGGCCGCCATATAACTTGCAGCCGCGGCTGCAGCGCCCGCCGTAAGCAGTTCGTCGATGCGGGCCTGCATTTCCGGAAGGGAATGGATCGTGCCCGCATCAATCGGCGCAAGCGCAGCAATGCGACTTTCAATGCCGGAACGAAGATTGGGCGGACTTCTAGATAACAACTGTGCGAGAACGAGTGGCTCATCGGTTTCAAGAACTACAGCCAACAATATTTCTTGTTGCTGTCGATTGACGAACTTCAAGACGGCTGCAAGGTCTGCGGCAAGCGGCCGATCAGAGGCTTGGCCAAAGCTAGGTTTCTCAAAACGTGGAGCGAACGCGGCAACGCGCCCTTTTTCCTTGTGTTGTAGTGCTCCGCTCCGAACAGCAGAGACCAAGGCATCAAACATGTCTGCTGGAACGTCTGCCGCCCCACCGATGACAGCAAGGCAGAGAATTCGGATGTGCGTCCGCAGCGACCGCCCAATGGAGTCGGCGACGATAAATTCATTATCTTGAGGTGTCGTGGCAGCCAGTCGGGCGCGAACATCCAAGGGGTAAAGGAACTGCTTGCGCAGAGCTGGTGTTCGTTCGGAGATGCGAGCCAGCACAGCTGCACGCGAAGCTCCTATCCTATGGGCCGTTAGCGAATAGCAGCCCTTGGCGATGGAGTCCACATAGGCGATTACAACGGTGTTGGCGTCTACCGCATCTTCGATGGCACCAAGATAGCAAAGATCGAGAACTGCAGCAAACTCGGGCGCCCCTATTCCCCCGCGCAAGCCGGAACCATCGAGTGCCTGCACCATCGCAAGCAGCGTGGGGAGGGCAGAGCCAGCAAGTTCTCGATGAAGTATTGCTACCAGCGAATCCGTACCAGCAACGTCATCAGTGAAACCGGGGCCTGCTCGCCCATGCATCCAACTTAGCAATGCTGCGGCCTCGCAACCGTTCGCCTTTCCGGTGCGCAGATGCTCTCCGAGTATCGAGACCGCGTCGGCGAACACCTCCTCTTGACCGAACTTGTGATCACGTTCAGAAAGACCGCGATCCCACGCGCCGACAGGAGACCTCCACTGGGCTATCAGAAGACAAGCGAGCCCTGAAGTTGGAGGATAAATAACGAGGTCTGCGAGCAATCTCGGGGACGACTGAGCCCGAAACACCAGATCAACAAAAAGTTCGGCGCGGTCAATCGCCAGCTCCACAATCTGAGCTACTGCTAAATGAGGTGCTGTCGAATGGTCCTCAGCGTCTGCATCAGCAAGGAGTAGCCTCACTAAGAGCGGCTAACAAAAGCGTGTCATCGTCAAATGCACATCGTGCGTTTGACGCGGGATGGGAAAGAACAGAAA